>JBGPMX010000012.1:0-20564 GCA_041487215.1 Planctomycetia bacterium
CATGGATCTATGGAGGGGAGAGGGCCAGGGTGAGGGGGCCCTGGGCTGCGTGCGGGACGCTAGGCAGCGTGCGGGGGTGTTCTTCTACGCCGTAGGCGTTGGACTCCACAGCCCAGGGTCAGCGGCTTTAGCCGCGCCACCCTGGGTCACCGGTTCCGGGGCGCTGGCGTACCCCGAAGGGGTTCGACCAAAGTCGGCAACGTCGGCGCGCGCCTCTTGTACAACCCCTGCGGAGTAGGTGGGGAACTCGCTTTGCCTACCCAGGGTGGCGCGGGAGCGGCGGAGAGCCGCTCCCGCTTACCCTGGGCTGTGGAGTCCAACGCCTACGGCGTAGAAGAACACCCCCGCACGCTGCCTAGCGTCCCGCACGCAGCCCAGGGCCCCCTCACCCTGGCCCTCTCCCCTCCATAGATCCATGAGCGCGGGGGCGAGGAGACCGCGCCACAACGAAGCACCGAGATCCTTCGCTTTGCTCGTTCCTCGCTTGGCTCAGGATGACAACCTGCCACTCACTGGGCCCCGGTTGGGGGTGGCTGGGGTCGAGTCTTCGAGCCCCCAGCACAAGCCTGTGGGTCGCTGTGCTCCACTACGGGCACCCGTCCAACGAAGATGGCCGGAGTACTAGCCGCCGATCGAGTACATGGGGCGGGCGGGCTGCACGAAGCGGGCCGTGTTGATCTCGTGCCCCTCCCACTTGGCGTGCACGGCGCGCCGCACGGTATCGGCGATGGCGTCGTCGCTCCCGCCCGAACGCATGATCCCCTTCACGTCGAACTCGTCGATCGCGAACAGACAGTTGCGGATCTTGCCGTCGGCCGTGATGCGGATGCGGTTGCAGGACATGCAGAAGGGGCGGCTGACCGACGCAATGATGCCGATGCGCCCCACGCCATCTTCGAAGACGAACTCGGATGCCGGCGCGCGCGGGTCCTGGCCCGGCACCGGGACCAGCGGCATGATATCTGCGGCCAGGCGCTCGAGGATCTCGTCCGCGAAAAGCACCCGCTCGCGCTGCCAGCGGCCGTCGGCGTCCAGCGGCATGAACTCGATGAACCGCACCTCGACGCCGTGCTCGCGCGCGAAGCGGCCGAGCGGCACCACGTCCGGCTCGATGATGCCCCGCGCGGCCACGCTGTTGATCTTGACGGGGGCATAACCGAGCCGCTTGCAGAGGAAGATCCCCTCGAGCACCTTCTCGAACCCCTCGCGTCGCGTGATTTCGCGGAACCGGCCCGCGTCGAGCGTGTCCAGGTGGATGTTGATGCGACGCAGCCCCGCCGCGTGCAGGTCCTCGGCCTGCTCGCCGAGCAAGATGCCGTTGGTCGTGAGCGACAGGTCGCGGATCTCGGGGATCCCGTTCAGCCTGCGGATCAGCTCGGCTAGCTCGCGCCGCACCAGCGGTTCTCCGCCCGTGAGCCGGACCTTGCGCACGCCGAGCCGCACCGCTACCCGCACGAACCGTTCGATCTCCTCGAAGCTGAGCAACTCGTCGCGCTCGAGGAACGCCGGAGTTTCGGCCGGCATGCAATAGAAGCACCGGATATTGCAGCGATCGGTGACGCTGATGCGCAGGTTGTCGTGCACGCGCCCGAAAGTGTCGACCAGGCGATCGATGCACGGCTCCATCATGATGTCGCTGGGACTTGCCATGTGTCCTTTTCCGTCGCTCTCAGGAGGCGTTCTCGCGTGACGCGGCCTGGTCCCCGCCGAGCCCCGGATGCACCCAGTCCGACTCGCCGCTCGCGTAGTTCTCCCGCTTCCAGATCGGCACGATCTCCTTGACCCGATCGATGATGTACCGGCACGCGTCAAACGCGTCGCCGCGGTGCGCGCAGCTCACGGCGATCGCCACGCTAACCTCGCCCAGCTCCAGGTGGCCGACGCGGTGCACGACCGCGCACGCGAGTACCGGCCAGCGTTGCCGCGCCTCATCCTCGATCTCCCGCATCTTGCGCTCGGCCATCTCCGGGTACGACTCGTAGTCGAGCGAGGCGGTCTCGCGTCCGCCGCTGAACTGGCGGACAGTGCCCAGAAACGTCACGACGGCGCCGGCCGCGTCCGAGCGGACCCGCTCGGTCAGCGTTGCGTGATCAATCACAGACTCGGTGATCTCCACCATGCGTGTTCGCCCGCTGTTCGTCTCAACCACCGCTCACCGGCGGGATGCAGGCCAGCTCGGCCCCGGCCGGCACCGTCTGATCGTCCCCGGCGTACTCGGCATCGATCGCGATCAGCAGGCGGCCCGCGAGCCGTTCGAGCGCGGGGCAGGCGTCGACCAGTGCGCGGCGAACGTCACGCACCGTGGCCGCCTCGGGCAGCTGCAGCTCGAGCGTCTCGCAACCCGCCAGCTCGCGTGCGAACGCGAACAATCGCACCGAAACCTTCACGCCGCCTCCCGCATCATTCTAGCCGGACCGCCCCGCCGTTTCTGTCACTTTCCCACCGGGTTCGAGGCCTCCGCGGACCGCCGCAGCATGTCGAGCCGGATCCGCTCCTGCCGGTACCGCTCGCCCACCCCCAGATCAAAGGCCCTCTGCTCGGGATTCCGCCGCACGCCCCGGTACTGTGCCAGGCAGCGATAGCAGATCGTTATGTCGCCGACCAGGTAGTAGATGGCCGCATCGAGCGGCAGCGACGCCAGGATGATGCCCAGCGCCAGCAGCGATCGGTGCAGGAAGAGAGCCACCGAACTGAGCAAAATACAAGCGGCCACGATGCTCAGCCCCAGCGTGTGCGGAAAATCCTTCTGCACGTAGAGGTCCGGGGTGCCGCAGAGCACGCACTCCGCGATGCGATCGTCGCGCGGCGCGGTTCCGCGGGGCGCAAGCTCGTGGCCGCAGCTCGCGCAGCCGAGCGTGCCCGGCGGCCCGGCCAGTTCGCTCCGGTTCAACGCCTCACAGCGGCTGCAGACGAACGTCACGTGCATAGGCATGGGGCTTCAAAGCGTTATTCCGTGGCACTTCGTTGGGGCAGTGCCACGCTTCGCTCCGCTCGTGCCTCGCTTCACTCAGGATGACAAATGTCGGCGCGCCCGGTAGTGGAGCGCAGGAGCTCAGGCCGGGATCCCACCCGGCCCCGTGAGCGCCATGCCGATCGCCTCGCCGAAAAAGACCAGGAAGGCGCCCGCGTAGAGCAGCCCGGTGGCGGACTGTGTCGACCGGAGTCGGGCCGTCTGCCAGACCATCCAGGCGACGCCGGCCGGAGCGACCAGCCCCACGCCCCACCGCACCGCGAGCCACTCGGGCGAGCCGAGCAGCACACCGCTCGCCGCGGGGCCGGCCGTGCTGTGGCCCACGACCGCGACGCTCGCGGCGGCCGTGAGCATCCGAAGGACGAGCGAGACCGCCCACAGTGCGATCGCCCGGTTCAGGGGCTCGATCGACATCGCCGGCGCCACCAGGTACGAGTGGCCCAGCAGCATGGCCGACGTCACCGACCCGAGCAGCAGCGCCGAGGCGAACGTTGCGGCCAGCTGCAGCACCGGGGCCAACCCCCAGGAAACGTCCGATTCGTAGCGCGACCCTACGAGCGCCGCGGCGGTGGCCGCCACGAGCAACAGCGCAATCGGCCGCTCGGCACGCGCGGTCCGCTCCGATGCGCTCACCATCGAGGCCAGGAAGGCGAGCACCGCGGCCCCAACCAGGAACATTCGGGACGTTTGCCCGCCCTCACTGCGCTGCAGCGCGGCCAGCACGGTCAGGCCCAGCACCACGAGCGCCAGGGTGCGAAAGTACGAGCTGGTGATCGAGCGCGGTCGCACGGCGAGCATCATGCACGACAGGCCGCAGGCCAACCTGGTACAGAATTCGGCGAGCAGCACCACGGCAGGCTCGTACTCCGTCTTCCCTCGGGTGACTCGTGTAATAGAACGCTAGCCGTTCGCCCGGATGAGCGACATCACCTCGGCGCGGGTGGACGCGTTGGTCTTGAAGCTGCCGCGCATGGCGCTGGTAATGCAGATGCTGTCCGGCTTCTGTACGCCGCGGATCGTCATGCAGCTGTGCACTGCCTCGAGGATGACGGCCACCCCGCGCGCGCCCAGTTCTTGCACCAGCAGGTCGGCGATCTGTTCGGTCATGCGCTCCTGCACCTGGGGCCGCCGTGCGATGTCCTCCACCACGCGAGCGAGCTTGCTCAGCCCGACGATGCGCCCCGCCGGGAGATAGGCCAGGTGCGCACGGCCGATGAACGGGAGCAGGTGGTGCTCGCAGAGACTGGCAAAGCCGATGTCCTTGACGAGCACCATCTCGTCGTACTTCTGCGTGAAGCGCTTCTTCAGGTGCTCAGCGGGGTTCCGGCGCAGGCCGCTGAAGAGCTCGGCGTACATCCGCGCCACGCGAGCCGGCGTTTCGCGCAAACCCTCGCGCTCCGGGTTCTCGCCCACGGCGATCAGAATCTCGCGCACGGCCCGCTCGATCCGCTGCTGGTCCACCGGGCTGGTCCGCGCGTCCCCGTTGCGGCCATCGGATTCGACGGTCAGGCTGCCGACCACGGGGGTCGTTCCGGAAGCCCCGCGAAACTTTTTCATGGCTGTAGGGTCTCGGGATCTGCTTCTCGAGGCTGCTCCGCTCGGCGGTCGTCGCCCGCGCCGCCTCGAACAGCTCATTCTAGCGCGCGCGACCGGGCGCAGCAATTCGCCGCGATGACAGACTCACCGAACCCCACCGTTGAGGATGCCACCCGTGAACAGTGCCACCCCTCGCAGATGCCGGTCCAACGACATCCCCACCCCGAGCCCTTACTTTCGCTCCCGCGGGGCGCCCCGTATAGTAGGTCTGGTCATATTCGTTGGCGCAGACTGATGAAAGGAGCACCTGTGACTCGCATCCTACCCTGGGGACTCACACTCGGCCTTGCACTCATGCTCGCCACCGGCGCCATGGCGCCGACTCGCGGCGCTGATCCAGGTGACTTCCGACCGCTCTTCAACGGCAAGAACCTGGACGGCTGGGTCGCAAGCCGCCCCGAGCTGTGGTCGGTCGCGGACGGGCAGATCGTCGGAAAAGTCGAAAACGGCCAGATCAAAGCGAACACGTTCCTGGCGACACGCGACAAATTTTCCGACTTCGTTCTCAAAGCGTCGGCTCGCCTGGTCGACGAACAGGGCAACAGCGGCATTCAGTTCCGCAGCGAGATGCTCCCGGACGGCCGTGCCAAGGGCTATCAGGCGGACATGGCCAAGGGTTACTGGGGACTACTCTACCACGAAGCGGGCCGCGGCATTCTGAAGCAGCCGGACCCCGAGGCGGTCAAGAAACCGGGGTTCGTTCACGAGAACGGCTGGAACCAATACGTCATCACCGCCAAGGGGCGTCACATCACGCTCGAGCTCAACGGCATCAAGGCGGTGGACCTGGACGATCCCCAGGGAGAGCCGTCGGGCGTTATCGCACTCCAGCTGCATGCGGGGTATACCATGGAAGTACGCTTCAAGGACATCACGATCCGCGAGCTCAAGTAGCAGGGTTGGTTGCGAGTGCCGACCACGAAGACTCCGAAGTCGGTTGGGCGCGGAAATCGAAGAAAGCGGCGACAGGTCGCCGCACTCAGGGACTTCCGAGGTCTGCTTCTTTATACCCCGGCGGATGCCCCCCCTTGCCCCCCCCTTCGCAAGGGGGGGGAGGCGGGGTATCAGCGGCTTCTCTTTCTTCCTTGGCTTCCCGATCCGTCGGCGCCCATCTCGTCCCTTCCCTCACGCCATGCCGGCTAGGCGCGGGCTAGACGGGTGGCGAACGGTCGAGGTACGCCCGGCACTCCTTGATCTCCTGTTCCCGGACCTCGCGCCCCGCTCGTGCCTCGCGGCGCTCAGGATGACACCGTTTCACCGGCCCATCGCAGCGTGGCGGAGCACTCGAGGGGTCAGGAGTCGGCCTTGGCCCATATCGCCCGAACTGATTTTATTCGCGACGCAGCGCGCTTCCGGAACCGGGGCAGGAGAGGCGACGCCGTGAGCACCATTCTCCTTCTCGTTGCCAGCAACGTCTTCATGACGTTCGCCTGGTACGGTCATCTCAAGTACCGATCGACTGCTCTCTGGAAGGTGATGCCCTAAGGGCCCGGCCGCCCCGAGGGCAACGGTCGCAGCGGAACCCCCGCCCAAATGGGTGAGCCCAAGCCCCCCGCTAGAAGGAGTGAGCCGGAGCCCTCAGCGCCGATCCCGGCACCGCATCCAGTTCGCCCTCCCCGAGCCAGGAGCGATCTTCATGGTCCTTGGGTCTCCCGAGAGTTATTCCTACGCGGCTCATCAGGATCTGGCGCGCGCGACCGCTCGGCGCGCCGGCTACGCCAGCGATCGAACCCCATGGCCAGAATGGCTGAACCCGTCAGCAGACCCGCCTGCCACAGCAGCATCGACTCGCCCCGCTCGTCCAGAAACCGCATCGCCGGGCTCACCGCCGGGGTGCCGGGGCCGCCGGATACCGGCCGGATGATGACCCAGCTCGTGACGTACGCCAGCGCCGTGACCACGAAGAGCACGGAGGTCACCAGCACGAGGGCGTAGAACGGGTTGAAGGCTTCGCGGCGTCGGCTCAAGGGATTGCTGCGAACGAATGGAAGGGATGGGATGGAACACGCGGCCGCGGCGCGCTAACGTCAAGTGGGCGGAACGATCCACCGGCCGTCAGCCATCTCGTAATCAAAAAGTTCCGCGGCACGGAAGATGAGATCAATTTCGCGCACGGCGCTCTCCGGCCGATCGGACGCGTGGACCAGGTTCAGCCGGGAGCTGAGGCCGAAGTCGCCGCGGATCGTCCCCGGCGGCGCCTCCGTACCCGCGGTCGGGCCCAGCATGGCGCGCACGACGCGGACCGCCGCCGCCCCCTCAAGGACCATCGGCACGCAAGGGGCGGAGGTCATGAAGGCGAGCAGCGGTTCATAGAAGTCACGCCCCTGGTGCTCCGCGTAAAACCGCTCGGCCAGCGCCCGATCCATCTGGATCATCTTCAGGCCCACCACACGTAAGCCCTTGTCCTCGAAGCGGGCCAGGATCTGCCCCAGCAGGCGGCGCTCGACCGAATCAGGCTTGAGCATCACCAGCGTTCGTTCCATCCGGTTGCGTCCTCGGTATTTCGGTTTGTGGAAATTGTAGCGCCATCACCCGTGCGCTTCAATCGCTGCCACGACACGGCACCCTGCCCGCGTGGCCACGCTTTCCCAGTTTTTCTCAGGCGGCGTTGCCGGCGCAAGAACTGTCATTTCTTGTGCAACCCCGCGTACCGGCCGGGTCGATACAGGAAGAAGCCCCAGTTCGGCGCGGCGTAACGCCGGGCTCGGGAGATCGTCAGGTTGGAGAAGCGGGCATGCCGGGTTTGGCTTCAAGTGCAGGATGCCGTCGCCCCCTGCGGACCATTCTACTGTCGGCCCTGCTCGTCGCCGCCCGCACCGATCTTGAGGCGGCGGAACGCAGCGCGTCCGCTCACGACAAGACGAGCGGCCGATCGGCAATCGGGGCTTCCGCCGCGACCGTCACGCCGGAGGAAGCGCGTGGCCTCATTCCGTGGAATGAACTGAGCCAGGCGTCCCGATCCTTGATCGAGGACGTGGTCAACAACCCCACGGTATTCCATCGCTCGCAGAGCGAAGTCTTCGAGTGCACCCCGGACGTCTATCTGCTGCTGCTTCACCAGCCAGTGCTGACGATGGAGCTGTGGAAGAGCCTGGGGCTCTGCGGCGCCAATCTGGAGGAGGTCGCGCCGGACCATTTCCGCGGCTCGGACGCACGTGCCTGCAAGGGGAGCTGGCAGTTTGTCTACAAGAGCCCGGAGCTGCACGTCATTTACTGCGAGGGGGAATATCGCGGCCCGCTGTTGGCGACCACGCTGGAGACGCGGTCGGTGCTGGTACTGCGAACCGTATTCATCGAGGAACGCGGCAAGACGTACGTGAAGCACCAGATCGATGGCTACGTCCGGGCGGAGGCGGGGACGCTCAAAACCGCCGCCCGTGTGTTGCGTCCGGTGTTCCAGCGCAGCGTCGAGGCCACGATGCAAGAGGTGCTCTGGTTCGTATCGTTGATGTGCCGCTACAGCGTTTATGATCCGCACACGATTGCGCAGGCGACGGCGCATGCGGACAGGGTCTCGGATTCCGTGAAGACGAGCATGCAGAGCGCGCTCCATCCGCTGCTGGCCGCGTCCCCGCCACGCCGCCCCGAGCCGACCGCCCCATAGGCGGCGGCCACGCCGGAACGTGTTCCCCTGCTGGCGTGCTTTCCCGCTCATGACTTGCCGATTGCGATCCCCTCGCCCCCGCGCTCATGGACCCTGCGGGGGAAAGGGCACCGTGGGTGGCAGGTTGTCATCCTGAGCCAAGCGAGGAACGAGCCAAGCGAAGGATCTCGGTGAAAGGGGCCCTCACCCCGCCCTCTCCCACGGATCCGTGAGCGGGAGAGGGTCCGGATTTCCAGAGAACAGGGAACCGATGAATGAGAAAGGCACCAGGCGTCACGCGGTGACTGCCGCCGCTCGCTCGGCCTGGTTTGCCGCGCGGACCTGCATCAGCGCATCGCGCGCGGCCAGAATGTTGTGCTGGAAAGCCTCGGGATTGGGAACGCCACGCAGGGTGAGCGCCACGCGGCCTTGGGAGACGAGCTCGAGATCCGCCGCGTGGTAGAAGCCCTGCCCCGGCCTCTCCACCAGCCGCACGTCGTCCAGGTCGGCGAGCGACACCTGTTCCGCGTTCTTGCCCGCGAGCCCCTTGCGAACTCGCACGTGCAGCGTGGTGAGAGAGTAGCGCTGAAACAGGGTGCCGGCGAAGAGAAAAAGCGGCAGCGGCAGGGTGGCGACGGCGCAGAAGAGTCCGAAAGGGATCGGCAGTGCGTACAGCCTACCGAGGGCTCGACCGAGGCGGTTGGCGGCGATCGACGGCCACACCTCGGTGATGATCGCTTCGCGCACGTCCGGCGGCGTCACGCCGGCCAGCGCCTGACTCGATATGCTGCTCATCCGCGACACGTCTCCTGGTCTGGTAGCGTTCTCCGCCGCGATCGGTCGCCTACGTTAGCAGGCAGGAGCGGTGCTTTCCAGGCGCCCGGTCCACCGCGTGCCGCCCGTTCGGGGGGCGGAGTCGCTCACCCCTCACCCTCGACCTGTCTCTTTTTGCGGCAGTCCACGCCGCGGCAAGTCATCGAACATCAGGAATCGGGGCTGCGACAATACGATCTGGCCGCTCATGGGCAGCTGAAGCGCGTGTTGCGGCTATTCAACATCGTCAATTCACCGCTCCCGGTACACAACTCATTGGAAACGACTCCCGACCCCTTTGGTCGCGTTCCTTTGGTCGCGTCCCAGACGCTGCGCTCGGGATGACAGAGCCCGGCGTGCCTGGGAGAGAACGAAACAAGCTCACCTGGGAGATTAAGTCCCTATAGCATGGTACGGTGACGCCATCGCCCGATGGTGAGTTGAGCCGCCCATGTCGTGCTTTGCCGGCACCTCGGCGCTCGGTACATTGGACCCGGCGACAACAACACCCACACCCCGCAGAAGACAGCATGGCACTCGAGCACGAACACCTGGGCGATCTGATCGGCCACGAGGTGATCGTGGATGTCACGGCCCCGTTCGTTTACCTGGGCCGGCTCGAATCGGTGAACCCGTGGTTCCTCGTCCTGGCGGACGCCGACGTACACGATCTGCGCGACTCGGACAGCACGCGAGAGCTCTATGTGTTGAGCTCGTCGCGCGATGGGATCCGACGCAACCGGAAGGAGGTGCGGCTGCGCTGGGAGTGCGTGCTGAGCATCTCGCGGCTCGCGGACGTCGTGGATCACTAATCGAAGCGAGGGCCAAAGACGGATGGCGTCGTACGAATGCGCGTGCGGCTATGGAGGCCCGTTCCCACCCGGCCGCCGCTCTTGCCCTGGGTGCGGACGCGCGCTCGCGCGCGCGGGCGACGAGACTACCACGCTCGTCGGCGATGCGGGCACGCAGCTCGATGCCGGCGACACCGCGGCGGCGCGCGAGGCGTTGCCGCGCACGGCCGAATCGGTCCGCTCCCAGCCGGGCGGCCCCACCACGCCGGACACTCCGGTTGAGGCAGCACAGCCGGCCGAGCGCGGGGCGGACCCCTGCGGCCCGGCTGGTGACGCCGACGCGGGGCGCGTGCTCGGTCCCTACCGCCGGCTTGACGCGGTGCGGCCCTGGCGCTACGGCACCATCTATCGGGCGCATCATCCGCTGCTCGACCGTCACGTGCAGCTCCGCGTGCTGGCCCCGGAGCATGCCGGCGACCCGATCGTGCGCGCGCAGTTCCTGACTGCCGCCCAGTCGCTCGCGCGGCTGAGCCACCCCAACGTGCTCGGCGTGCTCGAGGCGTCCGCGGTGGGCCCCGAGCCGTACATTGCCGAGGAACTGGCCGAGGGGCGGCCGCCGGATGGTTTCGGGCCGCGCACGTGGCGCGAGCGCTGGAGCGAAGGCCTGTACCCCGCTCGGGCACTGCACCGGGCCATGCTCGACGCGGCGCGCGGGCTCGGAGTGCTCCACGCCGCCGGGATCGCCCACGGCCAGCTCTGCTCGGACTCGTTCCTCGTCGATCACAGCGGTACGGTGAAGATTATCGGCATCGCGGAGCTCGGCACATCCCGCAGGGAATTCGGCGGCCGCTTGGCCACGCGGGGCAGCGCCATCCAGCAGGACATCTACGATCTGGGTGCCATGTTCTATCGGCTGGCGACCGGCCTCGCGCCGCCCGTTGCCGAGGTTCCGCACTCGGACGGGACCCTGAGGGGGCCTGCCGCGCAGGCGGGTTCGGTCCGCGACCTGCGGTCCAGCGCCAAGCGGCTCAACCCGGGGCTGTCACGCGAAACCTGCGCGGTATTCGCCCGCTGCCTGGCCGCGGACCCGGCGGAGCGGTACGCGGACTGCGCGGAGCTCGCTCGGGACCTCGAGCGTTTGCTCGAGTGGCGGGCGGCGCGTTGCGGCTGGCCGATCCGCGTCTTCACGCTCATGGTCGACATCTTTCTGGGGCTGGTAGCGTGGGTGCTCGTGGCCGTGCCGACCATGCTGGTCGCGCAGCTCGGAGACTGGAGAGCCGCGGCGGGCTTCGCGCTCCTGCTCGCCCTGCCGTTCCTCTACCCGTTGCTGTTGGAGTCGATCCTGGGCTGGACGCCGGGCCGGCGTCTCTTCGGGCTGACACTCGGCGACTTCGCCGGTGATCCGCCGCGCGCGTGGCGGCGCGCCGTGCGGGCGCTGGTGCGGCTGGCCGTGCTGCTGGCCGCGTGGGCCGCTTGCAGCTCGCTCTGGTTTGCCGTCCCCGCCGAGTACCAGGCAGTGCGGTTGGGAGTCCTGAGCGCGGCCCTCATCCTGGGCCCCGCGTGCGGCCTGCTGCTGCTTTATGCGCCGGCACGCTGGATCGCGTCGCGTATCCCGCCGCACGACCTCGCGTGCGGCGCCATCCTGATCGAACGATTCCCGGTCGCCGCAGACTTCTTGGCGGCTCGGCTGCCGGCGCCGGACGCGAGCGAACCTTCCCAGGCAACCGATCTGCTCGGCGTGGTGGACCAGTACGAGTTGCGGCGCCGGATCGGCAGCGGCGGGATGGGGTCGGTCTTCCTGGCACGCGACCGGTCGCTCGGCCGCGACGTGGCGCTAAAGGTGCTGTCCGAGCCGCTTATGGGAGACGAGCTGCAGGTGCAGCGGTTCCACCGCGAGGCGCGCCTGGCGGCCCAGGTCAATCACCCCCACGTGGCGAAGGTATACGGCACCGGTCGCTGGGAGAAGAGCCCGTACATCGCGCTGGAGTTCATCGACGGACCGAGCTTGCAGCAGCTCGTAGACAGCCGCGGCCCGCCGCCCATCGACGAGGCGTGGCGCTACATCACGCAGGCGGCCGAGGGGTTGCGCGAGGCGAGCCGCCGCGGGGTCGTGCATCGGGACATCAAGCCGTCCAACCTCATGGTCACCCAGAGCGGCACGCTCAAGATCACCGATTTCGGCATCTCGCGCGAGACTACCAGCAACGTCAGCCTGACCCAGACCGGGACTCTGGTCGGCACGCCCTTGTTCATGTCCCCCGAGCAGGCGATGGGCAAGCCGGTCGACGCGCGCAGCGACATCTACTCGCTGGGCATGACGCTGCACTTCCTGCTCACGGGACGCCCGCCTTTCGAGGGATCGAACCCGATGGAGATCCTCGCACAGCAGATCTCCGCCGATCCGCCGTCGCTCGAGGGGAAGGTGCCCGGTCTGAACGAGGCCCGCGCATCGATCGTGCGTCGCATGATGGCCAAGAACAAGGAGGAGCGCTACCCGAACTACGCGAGCCTGATCGCGGATCTGCATCGGGAAAGCCCGCACGCGGCGCCGCCGGCCGGGGTCCGCGCGCGATTGGCCGCGGAGAGCATCAACTGGGGATTGCTCGCCCTGCTCATGCTGCTCGGCTCTTCCGCCCTGGGGCTGGTTGCGCTGTGGATTCTGCAATCCCGCGGGTTCGAGCGGCCGGCGTGGGGCTTCTGGAGCAATGTGGCCGGCTGGCTCGTCGTGATCGAGGTCGCTTACCTGGCGCGCGTGTGCTGGGGCGTTGCGCGGCACGGCGCGCTGCTCGGCCAGCAGATTCTGGGGCTGCGCGTGACCCGCTGCGACGGGCGGCGCCTCGGGCTCGCCCGAGCCCTGCTCAGGTTCCTCCTCACCTACCCGTCGTATCCTGTCCTGCTGCTGAGCGCGGCGGGCTTCGTCGGCGAGCACGTGCTCGCCGCGGCACTCGCCGGCAATGGGCTGTGGTTGGCGGCGTCCGGCGGTGTGGCCTGGCGGCAGGGACGCGGACGCGGCATCCCGGACCTCATGACCGACACCATGGTGGTCGCCGTGCCGGGGTCCCCGAGCCATCCCGAGTAGCAGCCGCCTCCGAACTCGGGGCGGACGGCACACGAAATTGGCCGGCTTCCGGCCGCTACGTTTCCAGCTCGCGAAACGCCCGCGCGCCAATCCGCATCGGCACCACCGCGGCGGCGTACCCGATGGCCACCGATCCGGCGATGCTCAGCGCCATCCAGAACCGGAACTCGCGCTCGGTCGCGAACGTGACTCCGTGCCGCTCCGCCTCGAGCCCGGCGAAGTAGAGGTGGCACGGCAGCGCGAGCATCACCACGATCAGGAAGATGAACAGCATGCTCACCACCAGGTTGAGCGTGCCGCCGAACCCCGCGGCGATCTTCGACGGGTCGTCTTCGCTGAGGTTGGGCAGACGCGCGCCGAGCCCGACCGAGATCCCGGCCAGCCCCATGCAGAGGATCAGCACCGTCATGGTGTGCAGCAGGATCATCGACCAGTCGAGCCGCAGCATGATGTCGCTGAGCAGCACCAGGAGCTCGCTGGGAAAGAGCGCCCCGCCGACGGCGAATGCGAACTTGCCCCAGAGGATGTGGTCGCGTTCGACCGGCAGCAGACCCAGGATCCAGAACTTGCGGCCCTCGAGGCTGACCATGGGAAAGACGAAACGGCTCGTGAAGGTGGAGAGGATCAGGGCCGTGACCGCCAGGTTGAGGAAGCTCACCAGGTTGCGCCAGTACGCGCTGTTGATGTCGTAGCTCAACCGGCGGATGTTCAAGAAGTATAGCGCCAACAGCCCGAAGAAGATGAGGAACTGCGACCACTGCACGGGATCGCGCCGGAACGTGCGGATGTCCTTAAAAATCAGCAGCCGGATGCTCGGGTTGGCGAAGCCGAAGACGTGAGTCAGCGCGCGGTCGACCCAGTACCAGCTGCGGGGCAGACGCGTCGACCGGCTGCCCTGGGCGTTGGAATAGCCGCGGCGGTACACGCCGCGTGCGGTGAGCGTGGCGATCAGGTACAGGAAGCCGGCGTTCGCCGCGATGACCAGGAAATAGAACGCGGCCATCCGCGCGTCCCCGCCCGCCGCGGCCATGAGCCCCTCACTCATCCACTGGCTGGGCAGAAGCGGCTCGCGGCTGAACCGCAGCCGGGCGAGCAGCGCGTCCATCCAGGTTTCGGTGAGCACCTCGCCCGGCGTGGCGCGGCCGAGGTAGACGATCCACGCGATCATGCCGACCAGCAGCGCCGCGCCGCAGGCAATGAGGAACTCGCGCTTGCGCCGCGGCAAATAGGTCACAATCAGCAGGCAGGCGATGGCACCGACCGACCCCGGCACCAGGATGAACACCAGGAAATAAGCGACGAACAATGCGTAAAACCAATCCGGCGCGAAACGCGTGATGCCGTACGCGGTCATCATGGGGCTGCCGAGCAGTAGAAAGCCCCAGCTCGAGAACGCCAGCGACTCTTGAAACTTATACGCGAAGATGTGATCGGCGGAGGCCGGCGTGGTGAGTAGGAACGCCGCCTCGCGCGAGCGGAACAGCCCGCTGTACAGGATCAGCCCGGTCGAGAAGACGAGCATCACCAGCAAGGCCATGAAGAACAGGCTGAACAGGTAGCCGATCAGCTCGTTGCCCACCGGCAGGTGCTTGTTGACGAACGAGAACCCCTCGAAGAACAGCCCGAACAGCAGGACCCAGAAGAGCACACTGAAAATGAGCACGAGGCTGAGGCGGAGCCGGGATTGGCGAAGGCGCACGCGCACGATGTTGCGCACCAGCCGCGTGCGGAGGCGGGCGAACACGCGTGCCTCCCGGACCGGTGGGCGGGCCTCCGAAGCCATGCTGGGCGCCGCCTGGTTCACCTTGCCGCGTTCCCCCGCGTGCTCGCCGGTCACGCCTCGCTCGATTCCGCGGTGAGGTGCAGGAAGAGGTCCTCGAGCGGTCCCTCCATCTGCATGGTGGCCCGCAGCTCGCCGAGCGTCCCGTAAGAGACCAGCCGGCCGCGATCGACGATGGCAATCGTATCCGCGATCTCCTCGGCCATCGCCAGCGTGTGCGTGGACATGAAGACCGCCGCGCCGGCCGCCGCGCGGGCACGCAGCAAGTCCTTGATCAGCCGGGCGCTCTTGGGATCGAGCCCCACCATCGGCTCGTCCAGCACAAGCACGCGCGGGTCACGCACCAGCGCGGCGGCGAACACCACGCGCTGTTTCATGCCGTGCGAGTAGGTCTCGGTGAGCGAGTCGATGTACGAGCGCATGTCGAACGTCTCGATGAGCTCGGCCATCCGCCGCGCGCCCGTGTCGCACGGGATGCCGTACATGTCGATAACGAACTGCAGGAACTCCCGGCCGGTGAGCTTCTCGTAGAGGTACGGCTGGTCGGGGACGTAGCTCAAGAGGTGCCGGGCATTACGCCCGTCGCGGGTCACGTCGTAGCCGGCGATGCGCACGGCGCCGGACGTGGGGGCCAGCAGCCCGCAGATGATCTTGATGGTGGTGGTCTTGCCCGCCCCGTTCGGGCCCAGAAACGCGAAGAGCTCGCCGGCGCGCACCCGTAGCGAGAGCCGGTCGACCGCCAGCTTCTGGCCGAACTTCTTGGTCACATCCACAAGCTCGATCATCCCGTGGCACCTCACTCGTGCTCGAACACGAGCGGTGTCCGGCCCAGCAGCACTTCCTGCCGGAGCACCGTGCCGTCATGCGCGACCCAGCACCGCGCATACGTCTTCCCGTAACGCTGCTCGACCAGCAGCGCCGGGACCGGCTCGCCCTTCCAGGTCAGCACCTGCTCGCTCACCACCGCGCACCGCACGGTTTCCGTGGTCGTGAGTACGGGGTTCATCACGCGGTACTGCCACGTCTGGCCCACCGTCAGGTTGGGCAGCTTGTCGATCGGGGCGAGTGAGGAGGTCATCATGCTGTGCGGTTCGTAGTAAAACTTTTCCTCGTGCACGAACCCGTTGGATCGGAAAGCCACCTGCATCACGTTTCCAACCAGCTGGCCGTTGACCGTCATCGCGGGCCTGGTTTCCCCCAGCGCGATCTCGGCGTCGAACGCCTGCAAACTCCCCTCCGGCGATATGCGGAAAGTGCTGCGGGCGCTCAGCCCCTTACCCAAGGCCAAGACGCCCAGCAGGGACGCGGTGGGGATCTCCTGGAGCTCGAGGTCGCTGTGGAACTCGCGCCAACCGTCCGGCCTGCGCGACCACTCGGTGTCCACCCAGCCCACGCGGCGCTCGCCGTGCAGAATGTCCCAGCGCACCGGCGACGTGTCCGCGGCGACCTCGGAAACCGTGCGCAGGTCCGGCTGCCGCGTCCGCCAGTGCGGCAGCACGTCACGCTCGATCAAGAGGCCCATCATCACCGCCCAGAACGAGCTGATGAGAAACGCTAGCCAGCGATTGGGCATGTCGAATGTGCTCCTCGGCTGGATCGATTATAGAGTGCCCAAAACAGCGGTCAACGAACCGGCCACGACGCTCGTGTGCTGATGCGGCGCCTTTCGGCGGGTTGTCATCCTGAGGCTCGGCGAAGGATCTCGCTGACTCGGGCCCACTGTCCCGCCGCAATCAGGGCACTGCGAACCAACCGCGGGTGTAGAATGGACACGCGTGGCGGGGCGGTCGTGGCTCGGCCACGCCACGCCATGCCATGCCATGCCATGCCATGCCATGCCATGCCATGCCAGGCCAGGCCAGGCCAGGCCAGGGAGGACCCCGACGTGTTCCAGCGCATCCTGATCCCGGTCGATTTCAGCGACAAGAACGCGGCGGCCCTCGACGCTGGGCTCCGACTGGCCCGCCAGAACCAGTCCACGGTCACGCTGTTGCACGTGCTCGAGACCATCGAGGGGCTGGACCCGGCCACCGACAGTGAGCTGGACGCGTTCTTCGCGAAGCTGGACCAGTCGGCACGCGACCGCATGGCGCCGCTCGCCGAGCGGTTCGCGGAGAGGAACATCCCGGTGTTCCAGGAGGTGGTGCGCGGCAGAAGGGCCGAGGAGATCGTGCGCTACGCGATGGCCCAGCCGATCGACCTGATCCTCGTGAGCTCGCACCGCGTCACGCCCGGCGACCCGGGCCGGGGCTGGGGCACGATCAGCTACCAGGTCGCAATCCTCGCCCCGTGCACGGTGCTGCTGGTCAAATGAGTCGCCTCGAAAGTAGTTGCATCCACGCAGGCGGCCGCTATAGTGCTTTCAGGATGTCATCTGCCCGCCTTCCCGGCGGTGAGCGGATGGCACGTTTCGTAATCTGCATCTAATCGCAATAGGGGAGGTTGTTGGACATGCGAAAGGTACTTTGGGCTGCCGTCGGTTCGATCAGCGTCCTGGCCGGGACGGCCTATGCCGAGACGAAGGTGGAGGTGAAGAACTCGCACATCTGCTGCCCCGCGTGCGAGGGAGCGGTGGCCAAGACGCTCAACGGCGTGGACGGAGCCAAGGGATCGGCCGACAAGGGAACCAAGACGATCACGGTCATCGCCAAGGATGACCAGACCGCGCAGAAGGCGCTCGACGCCTTGGCCGGCGCCGGATTCCACGGCGATACGGGGAATAAGGACCTCAAGATCAAGGACGACAGCGGCGCCGGCAGCGGGAAGGTGTCGAGCCTAACGGTCAAGGGCGCGCACAACTGCTGCGGCAACTGCGTCAAGATCCTCAAAGCAACCGTCAAGAAGGTCAACGGCGTCGAGTCCGATAACATCGAGGCGAAGGGCTCGACGTTCACCGTGAAGGGCAACTTCGACAGCAAGGAGCTCGTCAGCGCCCTCAACGAAGCCGGCTTCCATGTGAAGATCGAGAAGTAACGGGCTCGCCGATCTTGCCGAATCTCTCACAGCCTCGTGTCCGCGCGACACGAGGCTGTTTTTTTTCTGCTCCACGCGTTCGCACTCTGACACAGGAAATCGGTCGCAGACGCAAAAAGCATCGTTCGACGCCTTGAGTGTCGCGCAACGGATGCCATCACCTGCCGGAGTTCTCCACGCGCCGCCGAGACTTCGCAAGCCTTCTTCGAGCCGGCGCGCTCAGGAGTCGAGTACCGCAGGTTGGCCCTTCTACTTGCCCGCTCATCGGCCCTCATGCGCTGGCCGGTCCGCCGCTTCCCGGTAAAACACCGGCAACTTGTTGACCGATAGGTCGGGGAATGTGCCGTACTCGTGCAGGAACGCTTCCTCGCCCCGCTCCGGCAGGTGGAACACGTAGGTTTCGCCCGTCAGGTCGCGCAGCACGCCCGCCGCCACCTGGCGTAGCGGAATGGAGACGCGCCCGCCGGGCATGGCGATGATCTGAGGCACCAGATCACGCAGGCCGAGCCGGGCGATCGCGCGGAGCGCCTCGCTGCGCGTCGCGTCGGGCAGATCGATCACCAGCATGCCCTGCATGATCTCACCGGTGATGCCCAGCAGCACCAGCGTGTCGCGAGCGTCGCCGCCGCCGATCTCTGCCGCACTATGTGCCACGCTCGTCCAGAACGGCTCGCTGCGCAGCACGTCGTGCGCAACCTCGGCGACCGCCGCCAGGGTGGCGGGCTCCCGAATCTTGCCCAGCGCGGTGACGGCGGCGGTCGCCACCGCGTTCTGTTCGTCCGAGTACGGGGTGGGCGGCGGGGGTTGCGCGTTGACCGTGAACAGCGCGGGATTGAGCCCCTTGGATGGCTTCTCAGGATAGTGGCAATCGTGGAGCAGGTGCGGGATCGCCGCCGCGTAGCGCAGCTCGCCGAGAGCGGTGTTGATCGCCGCGCGCGCGTAGCCGGCTTCGCTCGCCGCACGCTCGAGCAACCACCCGGCGGTAGAAGGCTCCGCCATCCGTGCGATGGCCTCGTAGGCCGCGCGGCGGACACGGGGCGATGTGTGCGCGGTCGCCTCCTCTAGCGCCGGCAGGCTGGTGGTGCGACGCATCACGCCCAGCGCCCGAGCCGCCTCGACCACCACCTGCTCGGAGGCGGCCCGCAGCTGCTCGCCGAGCGCTCGCTCGACCGCATCCCCGCCGATCGCCGCCAGCTGATCGGCGGCCGAGCGAGCGACGAGCAGCTCCGCATCACCCAGCCGTGCCAGCAGGGCGGCAACCGCCGCCTCGTTGCGCAGCTGGCCCGCCACGCGCACGGCCGTCTCCCGCACCGTGGCGTCCGGGTCGCCCAGCAGCGGTTGAACGGCTTCCAGGTCGGGGGGCGATGCGATGAGCTGGGCGGCCGCCGCGCGACGCACGAAGGCCGATGGGTCGCCGGTGGCGCGGAGTATCGCCGCACGTACCGCCGAGTCGCCGGCCTGATCGGCAAGCGCAGCAAGCGCGGCCGCACGAACCAGCGGCTCGGGATCCGACGCGAGCTCGAGCCGGCGCGACGCCGCCAGGATCTCCGGATGATGCCCTGCGACGCGGAGCCCCGCCAGCCGCACGGCCGGGTCCCGATCGCGCAGCATGCCGTCGAGCAGCTCGCCGGGGGGCGGCTCGTCGCGCCGCGCCACGGCATCGGCCCAGTTCCCGGCCACGGACTCCGCGACGTGCGGCCGCACGCTCCACAACGCCCGAGCCGAATCGTCACCGGGCAGCTCGCCCAGCAGGCGCAGGGCGTCGCGCGACACGAGGGGGGCGGGGTCCGCCGAGCCCGCGCGCAAAACCTCGACGAGTTCGGCCGGCTCCACGCTCGCCGCCATGGCGCGCAGCGCCCCCGCCCGGAGCGCGGGGCTGGGATCGTCCAGCCGGCTGCGGATCGCGTCGGCCGCCCCGGTGCCTGCGACACGCGCCAGCACATCGAGCGCCTCGCTCCGCCCCTGCTCGGTGCCGCGCGAAAGCTCCTGGATCAGCAGCTCCCGTGTCCGCTCGGTCACCCGCACGATCTCGCGCGGCGTGGCCCCCGCGCGCGGCGGCGTATCACCGGGGCATATCGCGGGCACCCCGCACGCCACCAGGGCCGCGAGCACGCGGCAGAGGCTTGGGCCCGCGCGGCCGGTTCGTAACTCGGGTGCGCAACGGTTTCTTTCGCCAGGGATTCGCGACCGCACGGTGTTCACCTCGATCGGAACAGGTACCAGGTACGCCCGATCGCACCAGCCAGGCTCAGCAGCGTAAGACCGAGCAGGAACGCCACGGCGTTGAGCCACGCCGTCCGGTCGAGCAGGTTGCGGAACAGGCTGAGCGATACCGCGTGCACGGCCGCCACGATGGGGTTGAGACTGAGCAGCCAGGCGCGTGCGGAGGCCGAAAGCGTCTCGTCCAGTACGACCGGCACGAGCGTCCCAAACAGGACCGCGAGCGTCAGTGTGTATCCGATGCCGGTCGCGGCGCCGGGACGCCGCACCAGGCTGGACGCCAGCAGCCCGAGCGTCGTGCCGCACACGAGCGCGGAGAGCACCACGGCCACCGCGCGCGCAAGCGCCTCGGGCGGAATCCGCTGCATCTGGTACACCACCAGCCACATGGGCAGCGCCGCGACGAGGATGCAGAGCGATACCAGCAGCGCGTAGTACCAGATGCCCAGCACGAGCGTGCTGGCCCCCATGCGCGTGAGCCGCAGCAGGTCCAGCGTCCGCCGCTCGCGCTCTCGGCTGATCGCCGGCGAGGTCAGCGCCGGGGCCAGCAGGCCGATCAGGATCACTTGCGAGGCGATCATCACCACACGCACCGAATCGACGATCTCCGCCTCGGTCCGCAGCACCGCGTAGATGGTCACCGCCAGCGAGAAGATGAGCACGCCGTAGAACGCGCGGACGAAGTTCGACGCCTGGCCGAGCATGCGGCTGCGCACGTCGCGCGCGAAAACCGGATTGATCCAGTTGCCGATGTGGCG
>JBGPMX010000013.1:0-19025 GCA_041487215.1 Planctomycetia bacterium
CGCCGCGAGCTCGGCGGCCGACGCGTAGCGGTCGGCGGGATCCTTGGTCATCATCTTGCGAACGATGGCGGCGAACTCGGCCGGCACCCCGCGCGCGACCTTCTCGAGCAGCTCGGGATCCTCCATCCGCTGCCGGTAGATCTTGCTCATCAGGTTGCCGCCCGCGAACGGCGGCCGCTCGGCCAGCGCGAAGTAAAGCGTGCAGCCGAGCGCGTAGATGTCGCTGCGCGCGTCGGCCGCTGCGCCCGACGCCTGTTCGGGAGCGATGTAGTCCATCGTTCCCACGATCGTCCCCTCGCGGGTCAACTGGCTCTCCTCCTCGCCCGCCGCGCGCGCGAGCCCGAGATCGAGCACCTTGGCGGTGCCGTCGGGAGTCACCATGATGTTGGACGGCTTGATGTCGCGGTGCACAATGCCCATCTCGTGCACGTGCTGGAGCCCGTCGCACACATCGGCGAACAGCCGGGCGGCGTCGGGCACGCGTAAGTGTCCGCCGCGCTGCACCATGTCGAACAGGCTCTGGCCCGGAATGTACTCCATGACCATGAAATGCACCGGCCCGTCCTGGCCGACATCGAGCACTTCGGCGACGTTGGGGTGCGAGAGCCGCCGGCTCACGCTCGCCTCGCGGCGGAACCGCTCGAGCGCGGTCCCCTCGGCCGCCGCCCGCTTCGGGGGCAGCACCTTGATTGCCACGCGCTGCCGCGTGTCCAGGTGGCGGGCCAGGTAGACCTTGCCCATGCCCCCGGATCCCAGCTGGTTGAGCAGCTTGTACCGACCGAGGAAGAACGGGCCGTCCCGCCCGTCGAGCAACGCGGCGACGTGAAACTTGGTAAGCAGCCTGCGATCGACAAGCGCTCGGGCGACGACCGCCACGTCGTTCCGCTCCGACTCGCGGATATCGGCGCGCACCGCGTCCACCTTCGCTCGCTGGAGCAGGCGGCTGCGTTCCAGTGTCTCGAGAAAACCCGGCAGCGAGATCATAGCGAGCTTCGGCAAAGAACGGGCCGGCAGGACTGCAAGCCATTATAGTGGGAGCGCCGTCGGCTGCGCAGGGAGATTCGCCGCGCGGTTCGCAGCGCAGACGACCGCAAAACGGCGCGCCGAGCGGCGCAGGCGGCTTCGGCGAAACGACGGTGCGATCATGGAACGCGTCTCGGTGATCATTCCGGTGCTGAACGAGGAAGCGTGCATCGCCGCGACGCTCGAGAGCCTGCTGCGCGATCGGCCCTGGGAAGTGATCGTCGTGGACGGGGGAAGCAACGATCGCACGGTGGAGATCGCGGGGCAGTACGCCGCCGTGGTTGGCGCGCCGCGCGGCCGCGCCGCGCAGCAGAACCGCGGTGCCGCACACGCCTCGGGTACGCTCTTCTTCTTCTTGCACGCCGATTGCCGCCCCGAGCCCGGCTGGCAGACCGCGCTGGTTCGGGCCGCCGGCCGGCCCGGCTTCGTGGCCGGATGTTTCCGCATGCGCATTGCCGGACGTGGCTGGGTCTACCGGGCGATCGAGCGCGGCGGCGATCTGCGCGCGCGCTGGCTGGCGCTGCCGTACGGCGACCAGGGAATATTCTTGCGGCCCGGCATGTTCGCGGAGCTGGGCGGCTTCCCGCCGGTCGCCCTGATGGAGGACGTAGGGCTCATGCGGCGTGCGCGGCGGCGGGGGCGGATCACGCTCGTGCCGCACCTGCTTCACGTCTCGGCGCGGCGCTGGGAGCGCGTCGGACCGGTGCGGCAGACGCTGCGCAACTGGGTGCTCACAGCGCTGGCGCTCGGGCCCGGCGTGCACCCCGATCGGCTGGCGCGGCGCTACCCGCATGTGCGGTGAACTTGTGCCCTTGTCAGGCGGGAAAGCCTGATGTACGCCCGATCGGCAGCCTACGTTCCTCTGCCGACCTACTTAGCCGGCGGGGACCGAAACGGGCGACGGCGCGGCGGCGCGCGCGGTGATGACCATCTGCCGCGCGATCTCAGCGTCGCGCAATCCCGGCGACGCCTTGAGCCCGTGGATGACCGTGCGGTAGAAGCGATCGCTCAGCATCTCACCGAGCGGCCGTTCCAGCTCGAGCGACTCGTCGTGCCGGCCCGATTCATCGAACCAGGTCACGTCGCCCGGCATGTCAAGATACGCCATGCCGCGCTGCGCCACGACCTGGAAGGCGGGCGGGGGACGGAACTGCGCCGCCTCGGTCCATTTCGGGTGCAAAAAACGTCGCACCGTCCCTTTGGCCGCACGCGCATCGTCGAAGCGGGCCACCAGCGTCTCGAACCCGGGGCAGGGCCCCGGTTGCTCGGGCGCCGCCAGGATCGACTGCACCGCAAGCGGCTCGCAGCCGAACACGAAGCGGAACCAGTCGGCCATGTACTGCGCCGCCTCGTCCGCGGTCGGGGCGCTGCGCCCGGCGGCGCCGCCGTTCTTCTCCGGGACCGTCACGCGGTGCTCGCAGAAAACCAGCTGGGGCTCGCCCAGCCCCGAGGCCAAGAGTTCCATGAGCCGCAGCGTGGCCGCGTAGAACCGCCACGGGAACTCGGCCATGAACGGGACGCCACTGGACCGGATGCACTCCAGGACAGGGTCCACCTCGGCCGCGTCCTGGGTGAACGGGCGCGCGTAATACACCGCCTTGCCCGCCCGGCAAGCGGACCGGATCGGCTCGATGCCGTACCACGGAGTCCCCAGCACGTACACGGCGTCGATATCGCGGCGTTCGACGAGCGGCGTGAAGCCCTCGACCGGGTCGCAGCCGACCTCGGCCGCCTGGATCCGTGCGCGCTGCGACACCTCGTCGTACACCGCCCGCACCTCGAACTTGTCGGAGAGCCGCATGAGAGCGGGCTTGTGCCGCCTTTCCCAGCTCTCGCCCAGCCCGATCACTCCGACGCGCAGTCGCACGAGCACGCTCCTGGGTACGGCTATCCCTGATGTCAAACTCGGCAGCCACTCCCGCGCTGCCTCGCCTCTCGGCGTCGCGCGGCATTATACTGGCGCCGCGCCCGGCGACCAATCACTAGCGCGGACGGCCCATCCCGTGGCGACAACCGATCAAGCAGCGACAACGCTGCGCTCGCCGGAGCGGAGCCGCGGCAGTCCACGCGACTGCTACGTCGGGCTGCGCCGGGACGAGCTGGTCGAGCTGCTGGTGCGGCACGGTGGTCTCGCTGCCGCCGAGGCGGCTGGTTTCCGCACGCTCTTTTGCCGTCTCCAGGGCGTCGTGCACTACGAGTTCTACGGCTTGCGCGAGCAGCTCAAGGCGCTGTACACGGCATTCGACCCCGAATCCGATACGCGCCCGGTGCGGTACGGCAACGGCCGATCGCGTGCCGAGTCGCAGGACGAGTTCCTGGATCACCTGGCCCACGTGGTCGAGGCCGCGCACTACCACCCGCTTCCGGAACAGCAGCTCCAGCGCGCACTCTCCGGCGCCACCTACTGGGGGCTCGACCTGGACATCAATCCGGAGATCTTCGATCGCCTGATGATCTACGTGCGTGGGGACGTGGTCTCCGCGCGGGTGCGGCGCGATCTCGGCACCTGGTTTCGGCGCCGCGACTGCGCGCTGGACGTGTACGAGAGGCTGGTGCTTGCACTGAAGCTGCGGCCGGGCCAACGGGGCGGCAGGGATGTCGACACCGAGAACATCTACCTCAAGATGTTCCGCGATATCCCGCAGCTCGATCTCGAGATGCTGCTGCCCGGCACGCGGGTGCGCATGCGCGGCTTCGACCGGGCACGCATTGGGGCGTCCTGGGCGGGCGGGCTCTTCAGCCTGGCCAAGGCGTGCGGCGTGAGCGTCACCAAGCTGGCACTCCTCACCAGCCCGCTCACGCCGGTCGGCTGGCTAATCATCGGCTGGGCCGCGATCACCTACGGGGTCCGGTCCTTCCTGGGCTACAAGCGGACCAAGGACCAGTACGCCTACAGCCTGACCCAGACGCTCTACTACCAGAACCTGGGCAACAACTCGAGCGTCCTCACCCGGCTCATCGACGAGGCCGAAGACGAGCAGGCCAAGGAGGCGATCCTCGCCTACTACTTCCTCTGGCGGCAGCCCGGGGAAGCATGGGGGGACGATCGGCTGGCCCAGGAGATCAGCAGACTGCTCGAGCAGCACACGGGGGACCCGTGCGCGTTCCGCGCGCGCGAGGCGATCACCAAGCTGGATCGGCTCGGCATCGTGCGGCGCGAGAACGGACTGCCCCGCGTGCTCGAGCCGGAGGCGGCGATCGACACGCTCACCCGTTGCCTGGACCGGCACATCGCCGCAGACCGCCAGACGTAGCCGCCGCTGCGACGTCAGAAGCGGTAGCCGCCCGGCGGCAGCTTACGGACGGGGACCGGAGCGCGCGCGGGAGCGGCCGGGGACGTGGCGTCCGGGACGGCTAGCTTGGCCAGGTCGATCGCACAGCGGAACCCGACGGGCGGCGACCGCTCCTCGATACCGCGCGGGGCGCGCCACGTCACGTCGTAATCGGCCGCGCCCCCGCGGAGCACGCGTTCCGGCGCAGTGCCGTCCGTGGGAGCGACCCAGCTGGCGGGTCCGCCCGGGTCTTGCGCGGGGCTCTTCGCGTAGTAGTGGGCATCGTACCAGTCGGCGCACCACTCGGCCGCGTTCCCCCCCATGTCGTGCACGCCGTAGACGCTCACGTCCCAGGCGAAGCTGCCGACCGGCTGGATCGTGCCCGCGGCCGGCGCCGTGTCGCCGGGCAGCTCGCCGGCGCCCCACGGCCGCCGCCGCCCGTCGCTGCCGCGCGCCGCCTTCTCCCACTGGGCTTCGGTCGGCAGCGACCGGCCTGCCCAGGCCGCGTACGCACTCGCTTCGCGCCAGGCAATTCCGAGCACCGGGTGCTTGTCCGTCGTCGCCAGCGCGCGGCTTTCCGCCGACGGCTCGGCATACGGGCTCCCCGCCTGTCGCCTGTCCTCCAGGAACCGCCGGTACTGCCCGACGCTGACCTCGAACTTGTCGATGTAGTACGCGCGCAGCGACACGGGGTGCGCCGGCTGGTGGTTGTCGGGCCCATTGGAATCGCCCATGGAAAAAGCGCCGGCCGGGACGAGCATCAGGTGAGCGCCGTCCTTGACGCAAGCGATCTCGATCGGCCAGCCCGTGGCGTGCACACCGGAACCCGGCACGGGGGCGAACCCGGGGGGACGCCGGCGCGGCGCGGTATCGGCCGTGGGGACCCGCGAGCCGTGCGGCGGATCGCTCGGCGGCGTAGCGGGCGACTCGGCCGCCGCCGCGCGGGGTGCCACGCCGGCCGCCTGCGGCGGGCCGCCCGATGCCGGAATACCGATGCGGACCCGCTTGCGCTCCGGCTCCGATTCGCCGGCGGCCTGCGGACCGGGGACCGGCCCCGGCGCGAGCTGCCAGGTCGGTTCCGGGTCCCGCACCGTTTCGGGGAACATCGGCTCGCCACGCTGGTGGCGCGCGAGCGCGTCGCGGGCCTGGTGGGCAAGCGGCGAGAAGGGATAACGCTGGATCAGGATCTGCAGGAGCGTGACCACCTGCTCGGTGTCCTGGCGCCGTGCGTAGGCCAGCGCCTCCTCGTAGAGCCCGCTCGCATCCGAGTCCATCGGGCCCGCGTCGTAGTCCGCGGCGGCGCTCACGCCGGGCCGCGGCCGGGAGAGCGAGAGGCGGGAGATCCAGACGACGCAGGCGGCGAGCACGATGATGCATGCCGCGACGAGCGCGGCGCGTTTCATGGTTTCCGGGGACCAATCGAGTGTGATCGGTGTCCGTTCCCGCTTCGCATGGCGCGGGGACGCGGCGCGCGGAGCCGGGCGGGACGCGTCCGGCAGCGGCGGCGCGGTTTCCGGCGGCGGCTCGACGGGCGCTTTTTCCGGCTCCGCCGCCGGCCCCCAGCGGCGCCGCTTGAGGACCGGTCGCCCGGATTCGTCGCGCGGCTCGTCGCGCGGCGCGGCGGGCGGCGGAGCGGGCGGCGCGGCGGGCGGCGCGGCGGCGGGGGGCAGTGCACGGCGTTTGGCCGCGCGGGCGGGGGCAGCGGCGGGGGCGGGACCGGGCGCTGGAGCATGGTCGGCCGGGCGGCGCGTGTCCGCCCCGCGCGCCGGGTCGCGCGCGGCCGGCTTCGCGGGCTCCGCGGGGACAGGCGGCGACGGGCGGCGACGCGGAGCCTGCGCGGAGGCCGCCGAGGCCGCGCCGGCCACCCCGTATTCCGGCAATTGCGGCGCCGGCTCGTCACGCTGGATGGGCTCGCGACCGGCCCGCGCACGCGGCCCGGTCCGCTCCTGCCCGACGTTCGGATCGGCGAACGCCTCGCGTCCGACCTCGTCGATCACCGCGTCGTCGCTCGGCACGATGACACACTGGCCGGCACCGCACTGCGGGCAGAGGCGGTCCGGGAATCGCTCGCGGGCGGCCTCGAAGCCGCAGGCGTCGCAGCGAACCCGTTCGAACGGCAGGCCGCACCCGGCGCACCCGGGGTCCTGCCATTGCACCGAGGCCCGGCAGTTTGGGCAGACGAGAGACGGCATCGGCTCAGCTCTGGAAACGCGAGACCCGCTCCAGGAACGCCGCGTTGGACGGGTGCTTGCCCAGGACGTTCACCAGCGACTCCATCGCCTCGACCGAGCGCAGTCCCGCCAGGCTGCGCCGCACGAGCGTGACTCGCCTGAGCGTCTCGGCGTCGAGCAGTTTCTCTTCCTTCCGGGTGCCGGACTGCAGCAGGTCCATGGCCGGCCAGATGCGCCGGTCCGCCAGCTTGCGGTCCAGCACGACCTCCATGTTCCCGGTCCCCTTGAACTCCTGGAAGATGATCTCGTCCATGCGGGAGCCGGTCTCGATGAGGGCCGTCGCCATCACGGTGAGCGAGCCCTGCTCCTCAAAACAGCGTGCGGTGCCGAACAGCTTCTTGGGAATTTCGAGCGCGCGGATGTCGATGCCGCCCGACATGGTGCGGCCGCTGCCGCCCACGTACTTGTTGTGGGCTCGCGCCAGCCGCGTGATGGAGTCGAGCAGCACGAAGACGTCCTTGCCGAGCTCGGTGAGCCGCTTGGCCCGCTCCACGAGCAGGCTCGCGAGCCGGACGTGGCTCTCCACCTCGCGGTCCATGGACGAAGCGACCACCTCGCCGTGCACGCAGCGCCGCATTTCCGTCACCTCCTCGGGCCGCTCGTCGATCAGCAACATGATCACGTAGAGCTCGGGGTGGTTGCGCGTTACGGAGGCGGCGAGCTGCTGGAGCAAGATGGTTTTGCCGGTGCGTGGCGGCGCGACGATCAGCCCGCGCTGCCCTTTGCCGATGGGGGTGAACAGGTCCAAGATCCGCATGGTGAGCGGCTCCGCGCCGATCTCGAGATGGATCCGCTCGGTCGGGTCGACCGCGGTCAGGTCGTCGAACTTCTTGACGCGCGGGTAGTCGTCCGGTTTGAGGCCTTCGACGCTCTCAATCTCGGAGAGCCGGGGGCCCTGGCCGCTGGGGGGGACAAGCGCGGTGCCCTGGATCATGACCCCCTCGCGTAGGCCGTAGCGGCTGATCAGCTCGGCGCCGACGAACGGGTCGGTCGGCTCGCGCGGGTAGTTGCGGGTGTGGTCGCGCAGGAACCCGTAGCCCTTGGGGTGCATCTCGAGCACGCCGGTGACCTGGCGCGCCTGGGTCGGGCCGCGTTCGAGCCGCGGGCCACGCTCGACGTGTGGCGGCGCAGCCTGGTCCATACGGTGATCGCGCTGCGGGGGCGGGCCGTACCCGTGAGCGCGCCGCCGCTGCGGGCGTGGGCCGCGGCCGTGTGCGGGCCGGGCGCCGGGGGGGCCGTGGGGTCGGAGAGGCCTGCGCGACGGTCGAGACGGTCTGCGGGGTGGCAAGATCGAGCTCCGCTACGAAACAAGGAGAAACAAGTCGCGCGAAACAAGTCGCGCGAAACAAGCCGCCGGCCCGCGGCGCACGCCGTGGCTCCGCACCGCGAGGAAGCGGCCACCGGCTCGTCGCGCCCTGCGCTCGCACGGCGCAGCGCAGGCGACACATCGGACGGTCGGCGCGCTCCCGCCGGCGAAGAGTCTCGGGGTCGATCGGGCGAACCGCGCCGCAGGCGCCGAGGGTGGACAAGACGTGCCGGGCGCCGGGCACGGGTAGAGCGTCAGGCCATGGACCGCTCCGGCCCCCACCGCCAGGGGGCGCGCACACCGCATACGTCCGACAGAACCGATCCCGAGCCAAACGATTCCTCTGCCGCGCGGCGGTCTTGTCGGGTGCTCAAACCTTGCGGTGGGGCGTGTCGGCTGCTTCCGTGCCGTCGTCGAGCGGGACGAACCGGTAGTCACCGAAGACGTTCGGCGCTTCGGCCTGCAGAATCCGCAGCATGCGGGCCGCCACCCGGCGGATCTCCACCTCGGCGTGTTCGTTCGCGCGCATCTCGATGAAATGGCGCAGCGCCCGCGCATTCGCCGTGATGAAGATCTTGGTCTCCGTCGCATTCGGCAGCACGCTGCGGGCCGCCTGGCGGGCCAGCTTGCGCCGCAGCGTCCGGTCCGTCACGTGCGCGAACTTGCGCCCCAGCCCGTCGACGAGCTTCTTGTACGCGTCGTGCGACGCCTGCACCGCCGCGATCCATACGGCGTGCAACTCGGGGTCGTCCGCGATCACGTCCGGCTCGATGAAGTCGGCGGTCGATTCATCCACGTAGCGCTGGCTGAGCTGCGAGTAGCCGAAACCCGCGCGGTGCCGGATCAGCTCGTGGGTGAACGAGCGGCTCACCCCGGTGATGATGAAATTCCAGACCGCGTGCTCCAGCACGCTGCCATGGCCAACCCCCACGAGGTGCCCGATGTATTCGCCGTTCGTCTTGCGGCCCGCGCCGAACGACATGTAGCAAGTCCGCCCGGCGACCTCGATGAGCCGCTCCGCACCGACCTCGGTGTCCGTCTTCCAGGCGACCTCATGATCGGCCAGGAACCGTGCGAGCTCCTCGGCATCGACCACCTGCCGGCCGACCAGGTACACGCTCGGCTCTCGGACAATGCGGAGTGCTGGCGGCTCGGCGGTCGTGGCCACAGCCCAATCCTTTCCGGAAGTCGCGCGCCGGGTCCACGGCGCCTGCGTCGAACCGATCCAGGGGGGCCGGATGACCCGGGGGGATTCTCGCGCCAGCCGGGGACATCCGGAGGATCGGTGTCCGAAGGACATCGCAGCTCCGGAGACGGTCGCTGCGCTCGAGTTCCGTGCGACTCATCATAGCCGGCGCCGCGTTCCTGTCAACCACCACCGAGTTGCGACGCCACGCACGCCGCACTATGCTACTCGGCCGTCGTCTTGCGCGTGCGCCCTGCTCCGGCGCGCTCCCGTGTGTTGGCCGTATCGAAGGGGAAGCTCGCCATGGCTACCGAGCGAAAAATTCGTGTCGCGATCGTCGGGCTCGGGTTCGGAGCCGAATTCATCCCGATCTATCAGTCGCACCCCCACGCGGAGATGTACGCCATCTGCCGGCGCTCGCAGCGCGAGCTCGACGAGTGCGGCGATAAGTTCGGCGTCAAGGTGCGCAGCACCGAGTTCGAGGAGCTGCTCAAGGATCCCAAGGTCGACGCGGTGCACATCAACTCGCCGATCGCCGACCACGCGCCGCAGAGCATCGCGGCGCTCCGCGCGGGCAAGCACGTCGCGTCGACGGTACCAGCCGCCACCAGCATCGACGAGTGCCGGCAGATTGTCGAGGCGCAGCGCCAGAGCGGCAAAGTGTACATGATGATGGAGACGGTCGTGTACAGCCGCGAGTACTTGTTCGTGAAGCAGCTCTACGACACGGGGGAGCTCGGTCGCATCCAGTTCCTGCGCGGCAGCCATCAGCAGGACATGGAGGGGTGGCCGAGCTACTGGGAGGGCTTCCCGCCCATGCACTACGCGACGCACTGCGTGAGCCCCTGCCTGGCGATCCTGGGGAAGCACGCCGAGAGCGTCGTCTGCCACGGCTCGGGACGGATCAACGACAAGCTGATCCCGAAGTACGGCAGCCCGTTCGCCATCGAGACGGCCACATTCAAGCTGCGCGACTCGGACGTCTGCGCCGAGGTGACGCGGAGCCTGTTCGACACGGCACGGCAGTACCGTGAGAGTTTCGACGTGTACGGGAGCCAGAAGAGTTTCGAGTGGCAGCAGATCGAGAACCAGGACCCGGTGATGCACACACGCGGGCTGGCCGAGCCGCAGATCCCCCAGCGGGTGAAGGTGCCGGACTACGCCCGGTTGCTGCCCGAGCCGATCCGCAAGTTCACCGGCACGATCCAGGACGCCGACCATCTCTCGTTCATCCAGGGCGGGGGCCACGGCGGCTCGCACCCGCACCTGGTGCACAACTTCCTGCTCGCCTGCCTGGGCGAAAAGCCCCCCATGCCCGACGCCGAGACCTCGGTGAACTGGACCATGGTCGGCATCTGCGCGCACCAGTCGGCGCTCAAGGGGGGCGAGAAGGTCAGCATCCCGCGGTTCTGACCCCGCCGGCGTTGCGGGGATGCCGGGCGACGCCGATCGCCCGAACTCCCACAGCCTCTCCCTGGCTCGCGCGTCGGGCGACTATTGGCAAAGGCCGCCGCCCGGTTCGGTGCGAAGCGGCCGACCCCGCTGAAACGCTGGACCGCAGGTCGCCAACGGACCGCGCGGAATGCGTCGGCCCAGCGCGGTTCGCCAGCGTTCGCCAGCCCCCTTGACGCCCGTTCGCACCGAACCATACACTCGATCGCTCCCTTCGGGGCGAGGGAACACGGTGCGAGTAGCCAAGTGGTCTAAGGCACCAGACTGTGGATCTGGGCATCGCGGGTTCGAATCCCGTCTCGCACCCTGGCGACAGAGATTGCCCGCACGATTTGCAACAGCTGCCAGGCGATCATGGCAGCCTTTTTGGAATTGCCGGGGAATCAACTTCACTGCTGCATCAAGCTCATCGGGCCTAGGCCCACAGCCGCTGGGGAATTGTTTCGGTGCAGCCGAGTGAATTGGCAGCACTACTACTAGTCCTGTCTTGTTTTTCCCGTTCGGTATCCGAAGAATGTCAGCGCGACCGAGCTCGTAAACATTGGCTTCTTGGCGTTCGATTCGCCGCAACTGGACACTTTTCGCGGTCTGCCGAACATCTACGACTTCCGCGATAGCGTGACACGATACCAGGACCGCCTCGATGTCGCCGGGGCGTTTCATCTCGGGGCAATCTGGGCCGACACGATGGCAGCCCTGCTCGGCCCGGCCGATGACCACTGGCTGCCACATGCCCCGGGAGGCGAAGTTCACCTTCATGTCCAGCCAGAACGACGACCGCAGTTGCCACTCAGAGCAGACGGTCCGCATTGACAGGACCAATATCAACAACGTCACAATCACTTCCGCGTCCACCCCGGCCGAGTATTTTCGGGCCGGCCACATGAAGCCGCCGACCTATTCCTCAACGACTCGTCGCAGCACGAGCGCCGCGAAGAAATAGACTGCCGTCCCGCCGACGAGCACCGAGACCACGTCCGTGAGCACAGCGGTCATCCCGGCCGCCCTCCGAATGCGAGATTGTTCGTGCCCGATTTGACTCCTAGCTCAACGGCGCGATCTCGGTTCGTGCGCAGCTTTGATCGGCGCCCGTATGCTGCCACCGGCGGTTGAGACCTTCCAGCCTTTTCCGTCTCCAGTGGCAGCAGGCTTGCTTTTCCGTCCTTGCTCTCCACCGTGCCACCGCCGAGCCGCCCCGCCGAACGGGGCAGGCCGCTCTTGGCACCGAATGGCTCCCCAGGAGCCGGCCGGCGCTTTCCTTTTCGCGCCCCCGCGCCTAAATCACGAAGCAGCCTTCCCTGGTTTGGCGCTTAAGACATTGGTACGTAAGAGCCCGGCGCGGCGGGACCCGGGTCGGGTCGGACACCGCACGCCGGGCTCTTTCATCTCCCCCCCCCCGAGCCCCCCGCCACGCCCTGGCCCGATACGGGTCCATTGTACAAGTTGTTTTTGCGCGGGCCCTAAGCAGCCGGTCCCTGGATTAAACGCATAAACATATTTTTTTGCGTGCAGGGTCCGCTTTGAACCGCGAAACTTGATTATCCGACTGGACACTGTCTCTCCGACTCGGTCCTGAACCTTCGTGCGCGGGTGCTGGATTTTGAGAAGGAGACGAACCATGGGCCCCCCCCCCGAACTGGTCGTCGGCAGCGTGCGGGTCAGTTTCATCGATGACCGCAGCTTCGTTTTCCGGGACCTGCACGACCCGCAGAAGGTTGTCACGATCCAGGATGTGGACGCCGCCGATCTGATCTCGTTCCTCGTCGAGGCGAGCCGGCTGGCCAAAGAGAGGCTCCAGGGCCATCCGCACGGTGAAGCGGACGCATGACCCGGAGCTTGGCATCGCTCGCCCCGCCGCCCCGCCCCGCCCCGCCTTGACCGGGAAATCGGCCAGCGTCAAGATAGCCCGCGGCGGTCGTCGAGTAGGTAGCTGTTTGTGGGCCCGGCGACCCCGCGCCCTCTCGCGCTGCCGCCCCGGCTCGGACGACCCATGATCGATCCCCGCGTCGCATCCGGAACCCGCGACATACTTCCCGCCCTGGCCATCCAGCGCGAGCGGATCATGCGCCGGTTCCGCGAGACATTCGAGCGGTGCGGCTTCGCCCCCATCGACACCCCGGTCCTCGAGCGCCGCGAGGTGCTGTACTCGAAGGGGGGCGAAGAGATCCAGCGGCAGGTCTTCGAGGTGGCGGCACGCGGCCAGCAGCTCGAGGAGAGCGAGCTCGCGCTGCGGTTCGACCTGACCGTGCCGCTCGCACGGTTCATGGCACGGCACGTGGACGAGGTGGGCATTCCGTTCCGGCGCTACCACATCGGACTGGTGTACCGCGGCGAGCGCGCCCAGCGCGGCCGTTACCGCGAGTTTTACCAATGCGACTTCGACATCATCGGCTCACGCTCGGCCGTGGCCGATGCCGAGATCGGCCTGGTCATTCACGACGGACTGCGCGCGGTGGGTGTGCCGGGTTTCACGATCCGCCTGAACAACCGCAAGATCCTGAACGGCCTGCTCGACGGCCTGGGCCTGACGCCGCACACGGCGCACGTGCTGCGCGCGCTGGACAAGCTGGCCAAGATCGGTGACGCCGGCGTGCTCGAGGAGCTTCAGTTCGGCGAGGCGCAGCCCGAGCCGGCGGATACGGGCCGCGCGGCGCCGACCGAAAGAGACACGGCAACGGCGCGGCACGACCGATCCATATCCAGTGCGCCGCGTGGCGTGCGGCAACGCGTGCTGTCGCTCGAGGACGCCCGCCGCGTGCTCGACTGCGTCGCGTCGGCCGGCGCCGGCTCCTGGTCCGCGGTGCTCGATCAGCTCGCCGGCCGGCTCGGCTCGCACCCGGCCGCGCGCGAAGGGATCGAGAATCTGCGTGCGGTATGCGCGCTCCTGCGGGCGGGCGGCGTCGGCGACGATGCGATCGTCGTCCAGCCCGGGCTGGCACGCGGCCTCGACTACTACACCGGAATCATCTTCGAGACGATGGTGACCGGCCACGAGGACTACGGCTCGGTCTGTTCCGGCGGTCGTTACGACGACCTGGCCGGCCTCTTCACCGAGCGGCAGTTGCCCGGCGTGGGCGCGTCTTTCGGGCTGGATCGGCTCACGCAGCTCATGGCCGACGCCGGCTGGCTCGAGCAGCGCTCGACGGTGGCGGCGATCCTGGTCATCAACTTCCAGGAGTCGGACAGCGACGCGTACGTGGGGATCGCGCAGGAGCTGCGCCGGGCCGAGATCGCCAGCGAGCTCTACCCGGACCCGCGCCCGCTGCGCGAGCAGTTCGGATACGCCTCGTCGCGCGGGCACCGTTTCGCGGTCATCGCCGGCCCGGACGAGATCGCGTCGCAGACGTTCGCGCTGCGCGACATGGCGACGCGCAAGCAGCAGAACGGCCTGCCGCGTGCGGAGCTGGTCCCGATCGTTACCGCGGCACTCCGCGCGTAGCCCACATCGACTGCAGGCGAAACACTTCGTTCAGCGCCCCTCACCCCGGTCCTGGGCTCATGAAAAACAGGCACTTTCCCGCGGATCTACGCACTGGCTGCCGATGACCGATCCGAACGAAACGTTTGCGCACGGGACAGCGGATACCCCCCCTTCCCCCCCTTGCTAAGGGGGAGGCAAGGGGGGGTATCCGCGTCACAAAATAATGCGGACAACCATCGTACGGATCTTTTCATCAGCCCAGGGGTCGGGGGAGCGGGGAATCGTGGTGAAAGGAGGGTGAGGACGAAGATCCTTCGCTCCGCGCGTGCCTCACGGAGAAAAAACCTGGACGGACCGGCTTCCTTGCCGGCCCGTGCATCAGGCTTTTCGTGAGGCGGGATCAGTTTCCTGAGCCCACGGCGGCGGCGGCTCTGGCGCTGGAGCCCGGAGCTGCTGCCTTCCGTCGTGCCACTCCGAATCGGACCGGCCGGTGGCCCGGTCGGACCTCGGCGCGTCCTTGCGCCGAATTCCCGCGCCGCATCCGTTTTGTTCCCAGCAGCGAACAAATCTGCGAGCACCCGAGGGGCGCTCGACCGGCGTCTTCGGCGCGGAGTTGTATGATGCTCTCGGACCGGAGCAGATTGGCGGCAAAGATACACTGCGACGCCGAGCAGTCAACTACTTTATTGGCAGTCGGGCGCGGACAGCGCCGCGCGGGACGCCCGAAGTACCCAGCCACTTCAACGTTGGGGCACGCCATCGCTCTCGCGATTCGTTTGATTTTTTTTGCTTGCGCTTGCGCTTGCACGCGCATCGAGCAGACATGAGACGTTGCCCGCATCACGCTCGTGCCCGCTCACAAGAATAGCGCGGTAGAGCGCGTCGTAGCGCGAGATCATTTGATCGAGTGAGAAGTGCTCGGCTACCCGCGTGCGGGCGCGAGCGCCCCATTCGGCGCGCGCCCGCGCGTCGCTCGCCGCTCGCCGCAGCGCCGCAGCGAGTTGCGCCGCGTCGCCGACTGGAACCAGGAGGCCGGTCCTCTCTTCTTGCACCAGCTCCGGCACCCCTTCGGCACGCGTGGCGACGACCGGCAAGCCGGCCGCCATCGCCTCGAGCACCGCGTTCGGCATCCCCTCCCACCGGGAAGCAAGCACAAACAGGTCGGCAGCGGCGAGCAATCGCGGGATGTCGTCACACCAACCGAGAAAGTGCGTGCGTGCCGCCACACCGCGCTCCTCGGCGAGCCGAGCGAGCGAACCGGCTTGCGGGCCCGTCCCCGCCAGGGCGAGGTGCAGACGCGGCACGTCGCAGGTTGCCAAAGCCAGCGCCTCGATCAGCACGTCGCACCCCTTCTGAGGGTCGAGACGGCCCGCGTAAACCGCGAGCACCGCGTCGTGCGGCACGGCGATCGACGAGCGGTCCAGGGGCGCCACCCCGCACGTGCGCTGCGGGTCCGCCCCGTTCGGGATCACGGTGAGGCGGGCGCGTGGGAGGTAGGCGCGCCGCATCATGAACTGCCGGACCGCGTCGCTCACGCACACCACGCGGTCGGCCAGCCGCGCCGTGAGGTTCTCCAGAACCAGGTGGTAGCCGTAGCGGCGTTCGGCGACGCGGATGCTGGAGACCACGTGCGGGACGCCCGCGGCGCAGGCTGCGAGGCGGCCCAGGACGTTCGCGTGGAACAGGAAGGTGTGCACCAGAACCGGACGTGCCCGCCGCATCAGCCGCACGAGGCGTGCCGCGCTGGAAATGGCCGACCAGGCCGACCGCGCGCCCAGCGCGTGCACGGGGATGCCGCCGGCGCGGAGACGCTCGGCAACGACGCCCGGCCGCAGGAGGCAGCAGACCGCCGGGGCCCAGCGCGAGCGATCGAGCCCGAGCGCCAGCTCGGCCAGGCACTTTTCGGCCCCGCCGGGGTCCAGGTCGGTGATGACGAACAGCAGCGGCAGCGCCGCGCGCCCGCGCGGGGCATGCGCGGGACCGAGCCGCGCCGTAAATCGATCGTTCACGACCAGTGACGGCATCGCGCGCGTTCCTCGCACCCCGGCTAGAATAGGAACCATGCCGCAGGGCGGACAGCCCGGCAGGCGGACTCAGCCTGATACAGGCGACTGGAACATCGCACGGCTCGCCCCGCGGGGCAAGCCCACCCGGTGCGCCAGGGTTGTGCTGTTATAACACCCAAGACAGGCCGTGCGTCTCGACCAACTCGATTACGTTCTGCCGCCGGAATTGATCGCGCAGCGGCCGGTCGACCCGCGTGACCGATCGCGCCTGATGGTCGTCCGCCGCAAGGACGGCGCGATCACGCACCACCAGTTCCGCGAGCTCCCGGAGCTGCTCTCGGCAGGCGATTGCCTGGCGTTCAACAACACGCGTGTGCTGCGCGCCCGGCTGGTGGGCCGGCGCGCCGCGACAGGCGGCCGCTGGGAGGGGCTCTTCCTGCGCGCGCCCGCGCCCGGCGTGTGGGAGCTGATGTGCCAGACGCGCGGGCGGCTGCAGCCGGGCGAGTCGATACGCATCGACGGCGGCGATCTCTCGTTGGTGCTCCGGGAACAGACGGGCGGCGGCCGGTGTCTTTCCGAGCCGCTGGCCGATCGCCCGGCCCTCGAACTACTCGAGCGCTTCGGCCGCATGCCGTTGCCGCCTTACATTGAGCCGGGCGCCGCGGAGCGTCTCGACCCGGCCCGTTACCAGACGGTGTTCGCCGCACAGCCCGGCGCCGTGGCCGCGCCGACCGCGGGGCTCCACTTCACCCACGAGCTGCTCGGCGCGCTGGGCGCGCGCGGCGTGCAACACGTCTGGTTGACGCTGCACGTCGGGCCCGGTACGTTTCAGCCGATCCGGGAATCGCTCGAAGCGCACGCCATGCACGCCGAGTGGGGCGAGCTGACGGCGGCGGCGGCCGAGCGCATGCGGGGACACCGCGAGGCGGGGGGGCGGCTCGTGGCCGTCGGCACCACGTGCGTGCGGCTGCTCGAGACGGCCGCCGAGCACGGCGCACTCGGGCCGTGGCGCGGCGAGACCTCGATCTTCATCCGCCCGCCGTACCGCTTCCGAGTCGTGGACGCGTTGCTCACGAATTTTCACCTGCCACGCAGCACGCTGCTCGCGCTGGTCTGCGCGTTCGCGGGCGAGGAGCTGTGCCGCGCGGCGTACGAGATCGCGATCCGGGAACGCTACCGCTTCTACAGCTTCGGCGATGCCATGGTCATCGTGTGACGCGCGGCCGGCGCAGCACCGAGACCCGGCTTCGGCAAAGGACGCGGGTACCAGCTGCCCGTGCCATCGACTATGCCAGATCCCATGAACGAGCGGGTGATGGTGGTGCCCGCCGAGGTGCTCGACAACCTCGGTCGCTTCCAGGGCTTCTGTCCGGACGTCCCGCGCTACCTCGACGCAGTCATCGACAAGCGGCAGGTCAGCTTCCGGCCCCGCGCGCAGATGGAGGAGGACCCGCGCTTCAAGCAGATCATCCCGTACTGCGTGCTCGCCTGCGGGCGCTCCGTATTCCGCTACACCCGCGGCAAGCGTATGGGAGAAAAACGCCTGCACGCGCTGGAATCGATCGGCGTCGGCGGGCACATCGCGCTGGGGGACGACCGCCCGCTGCTCGGCGGCACCGAGGAGACGTACCGCGACGCGATGCAGCGCGAGCTGAACGAGGAGATCCACATCGAGACGCGCTACCGCGAGCGCTGCGTCGGGCTCATCAACGACGACAGCACGCCCGTCGGCCAGGTGCACCTGGGCGTCGTCCACCTCTTCGAGCTCGACGAGCCGAACGTGCGCCGCCGCGAGCAGGGGCTGACGCAGGCGGGCTTCGTGACGCTGGACGATCTGTGCGCGGGCCGCGCGCGGCTCGAGACCTGGAGCCAGTTCTGCCTGGACGCAATCCCCTGGGGCGCGTAGTCCGAGCGGTTGACAGGAACGAAGCACCCCAGTACGATTCCGCGCGCTCGAACGGCCACGCCGCTGCACGGAAGAACACCGGAGGAGCACGATGCTCCCGCTCTCTCCCCCGCCGCGCCTGTCATCGCTCGCGCGTCAGCGTTGGGTGCCGCACGCCGCGGCGCTCGGTGTCCTGACTCTGCGGGGCGGTGTGCTCTTCTTCCACCGCGTCGCCGCTCGCGGTTGGTGGGCTCGCCACGAGGGACGAGCCGGCCAGCACGCACAGCTCATGCTGAACACCGGGCGCTGGGGCATGCCGCGGCTCTACTGGGGCGAATCGGATTACCAGAAGCCGCCGCTTTACTACTGGATGGTTGCCGGGTTGGCCGAGCTGCGCGGGGGGATCGTGGACGCGTGGGCCATCCGGCTGCCCGCCGCGTGCGCGGCGCTCGCCGGGGTCTGGGTCGTCTACGCGCTGGGCGCGGTGATGTGGCGCCCCGCCACCGGCTTCGTGGCGGCACTTATCCTGGCCACGAACCTGCGCTACTCATGGCTCGCGCGCGTCGGGCGCATCGACATGCCGCTGGCGCTGGCGGTGCTGATCGTGCTCGGCGCCTTCTGGATGGCGTATCGATCGATCGAGGGCGCTGTGCATTCGAAACGGACGGCGCTCTGGATGCTGGTGGCCTATCTCGCGGCGGCGCTGGCCGTGATGCTCAAGGGACCCGTCGGCCTGGTGCTGCCGTTGCTTGCCGCCTGGCTGTTCCTGTTTCTGGAACGGCAAGCAGTCTGGCCCTGGCAGACGGGCTTCTGGCGGCTGGCCCGGCGCCTCGGCCTGGGCTGGGGCATCCTGCTGGTGCTCGCCATCGCCGGGCCCTGGTTCGTGTGGGCCACCGTGGTGACGGACGGCGAGTTCTTTCGCATGTTTGTGGGCCGGCACAACCTGGACCGCGCTCTGGCGGTCGAGGGGCTGCGGCCGGGCCCGTTCTGGTACTACATCCCCCAGCTCTTCATCGACATGTTCCCGTGGGGCATACTCATTCCCGGCGCGGTGATCGCGTCGCTGCGCGCAGGCGCGCTGCGCCGTGCGCCGTGGCTCGGAAATCCGGCCGCGGCGGGGGACGCGGCCCACGCGAGTGGCGCGACGCGTGCGGTCGATCGGTCTGGCCCTGCGGGCGCGGCCGAGGCGGCCGCGCGGCGGGTCGCGACGTCGGCCACGCGGTTCGCGCTGGCATGGACCGCC
>JBGPMX010000014.1:0-18153 GCA_041487215.1 Planctomycetia bacterium
CGAGATCCTGCTGGGCAACATGCCGGGCATCGCCAAGCGCGGCTCGATCTCGTTTTACCTGGCGTCGATGCTCTACGACGCCGGCGCGAGCTACCAGATCGGGCCGCAGGTGGACCGCGCCCTGTTTCTCCCTGTCACGGGGTCCACCGCGTCGCTGGTGCTGGCGCTGGCCGCCGCAGGGCTCTTGGGTGTCGGCATGGCCGTCTTCACGCGGCGGGAATACCGGGACCTGGCGTGATCACTCGTCGAGCTTCGCCGTGCCCTTGAGGATGAGGTAGATGCCGCGACCGCGCAGATCGGCGCCCGCCTGGGCCGCCAGCTGGGCCCAGTGATCGACGTCGCGTCCGAGCCCCTGCCGGTCGGCGCGCAGGAAGAGCCAGATCTTCTGCGCCAGCTCGGGATCGTTCGGCTCCGCGCCGCGCGTGACCAGCAGGATGATGTCGGTGGGCCGCAGTTCCGTGAACGCACTGGTGCGTTCGATGTTGTTGGAACGGATGGTCAGCACTCTGTTCTCGTAGCGCACGAACTCTCCCCGGATGCCCCCGACCGATGCGACGTCGCCCGGTGCTCGCTCCGAGACCCGTTCGGCGGCCAGCCGCCAGAGCTCCTGGATGAGCCGCACGTCCTGTTGCGCTGCCCGGATCAGGTCGGCGACGTCGCGCAGGTCGGGGTCCCCCAGCGCTTCCTCGAGCAGTTCGGCGGCCTCGATGTAGTGGCGCGTCGGCAGGAGCTCGCGGAGTTGCGCGGCCAGGTCGGCAAATAGCGGGGGGACTTCCGGGACCTCCCCCGCCTCCTCGGCTGCCGTCCTGCCCTGCCGCTTCGCCGCGTCCCAGTGCGCCAGGTCGAGCGGCGTGTCTCCCGCCATGGCGAGCACGGCCGCGTCGGTCCCCGCCGATTCGATATAGTCGGTCGCCGGCGACGACGGGATCACGATGCCGCTCGCGCGATATTTCGGGTGCAGCCCGTCCCAGATCTTGCGCCGCGGCCGCTTCTTGGGGTTATCGCCCAGCGCCTTGAGCTCGCGCGTGGTGGTCGCCCCCCAGTAATCGCCGCTCAAGATCACCCCGCCCGGCTGCGCGCAGAAAACGTCAAAGGGGCTGTTCGAGAAAATGTTCGACTGCATGGCCGACCACTTGGCACCGAACGATCCGTTCGCCGTGCTCGTCTGAATGCCTCCTTGGGCGTTGCCGACGATCGCACAGGCGTCCAGCTGGAACGCGGGCTTCTCGGAGCAAACGTAGCCGCGGCCCCCATTGCCGGCCAGCGTGAGCTGCGTGTAGACGCCGTCGTCCTCGCGGGCCGACACGCCGTCCGCCCGGTTCCGCACCACGGCGGAGTTCCGCACGCGCGGCGACACGAAGCTCTCGATCCGTATGCCGGTGCCGTTGCCGGTGAAGAGCGACGACTCGATGTCGAAATTGGTCTTTTCGAGCGATGGCGTGCCGGCGAGCGTCAGCGCGGTTTCGGCGTCCGAGATCACCGTGCCCCGCAGGTGCAGCTCGCAATCCTCCCCCTCCAGACGAACGCCGCCCCAGCCCCCCGCGCCGGGGCGTTCGCCGCGCAGCCGCACCGGCGACTCCGGACTGCCGTCTGTGACGAGCTGCCCCTTGACCACGAGCGCGCTGTCCGGGTCCGCCACGATCTCGCTGCCGGCCTCCAGCCTGAGCGACACGCCCGGCCGAACCAGAACGGACCCCTCCAGATAGAACGGAGATGCGGCGGATGACAGGGACCGGTTGCTCACGAGCGCGCCGCGTAACACCTGCGCGGGGGCGCGCGGCGTCACCGGAGCCGGTTTGTCGCTTACGGCGGGCGGTGACGTGGTTACCGCGTCACGCGGGGACGCGGCCGCCTTCGTTGTTTCGCCGGAGCCGGGCGTCTCAGCGGGCACCGCCGCGGCGCGATCCGCAGAGGACGGCGCTTGCCGATCCGCGGCGTCAGCTGGAGTGGTCGCATGGTTGCTGTTTCCGGGCGTCGCTATCGGCGCGCGCCCCACCCGCAGTGCGACGAACGCACCGCCGGTCCCCACGACCACCAGCAGGCCGATTCCGACCAGCCAGCCGGCCAGCTTGTGACCCAAGCCGGGGCCGCGGCGTAGCGCGGAGGTCAGCACCGGATCAGGCGCCCAAGCCTCGCCGCTCGCGTCGCTCGAAGCGTGCGCCGCCGTGGCCGGGGTCGCCGGCGCAGCCGGCTTCGAGCTGGTCCCCGCGGAACGCGCGCGCGCCGCGAGCTCGCTGTCGTAGCGCTGCTTTCGCGCCGGATCGAGCAGCTGCGCGCGCGCCTCGGTCAGTTGCTTGAGCATCGCCTGTGCGGACGCTGCGTGCGAGCCGGTCGCGTGCTTCCGCACCGCCGCCATGCGCTCGGCCGCCGCACGCTCGATCCGCTTCGGATCCGACTCGAACGGCGCAAGGCCCAGCAATTGATAGAGCGTCAGCGGGCGAGATGCCGTGGATATGCCAAGCCAATCGCGGTAGGGATCAAGCGGCATGGAACGGAACGCCTCTCGGGCAAGTTCACAGGTCGGCGCATCGTGAGCCCATTCCAACAGCATCGCTTCCCGCAGACAAGGTTTCCCGACAGCGCCGCTCTCGGACCGCTCATTGGTTGAGGACTGCTCGGGATGGCGGATCCCGAACCTTCACTGACCAGGTGGGAGTAATCGAAGGTGACTTTGATGACGGATCACTGATGACGGATCACTGATGACCGATCATGGATTCCGCCCCCATCTCGCGGATCGCCTGCTCGAACGCCGGCCAGGGATGATGGGGAAAGAGCGCGCGCCACCGCGAGGAATCGAGCGATGTGTCGCGCGGACGCGGCTCGGCCGCCGCTGCACTCGAGCGGCTCGCCGCGACAATTGGCGACGGGTCGGCGTGCAGGTAGGCCGCGAGCCGCAGGCCCATTTCGTAGCGGCTCATACGCTCGGGGCCGCCAAGGTGGAGCAGGCCGGTGATATCCGACCGTGCCAGGCAGACGAGTGCTTGCGCCGCGGTGGCGAGCCCCAGCGGCGTACGCCATTCATCCTCGAACAGCACCACGCGTCGTCCTTCCCGCAGCGCGGCCTGCTGCTGGTCGAAGAAGGCGGGCCGCCCCACGCGCGTGGGCCCGAACAGCAGGCTGATGCGCGCAATGACGCTCGCGGGTGCCAACCGCGCCGCCTGCTCGGCAGCCGCTTTGGTTCGGCCGTACGCCGAGAGCGGATGACAATCGTCCTCTTCGGTGTACCAGCCTTTCGCGCCGTCGAAGACGACATCGCTGGAAACATGGACCAGGCGCGTGCCTGTCGCGGCGGCCAGCTCGGCAATGGCGGCGGTGCCGTCCACATTGACCCGCTGCGCCCGATCCGGATCGCGCAGGCATTCGGAGACGGTGGCGACCGCCGCCGCGTGAATCACCGCGGACGCGTGCGCCGTCCGGAAAGCCGCCTCGGTGGCCCCCCGATCACTGAGATCGACCGGGGTGAGCCGAACCCCTTCGAGCGATCCCGCGCGCGTACCGCTCCACGCAGCAACATGCAGTCCGGCGCGCACCAGCTCGCGCAGCACGTAGGCACCCAACTGGCCGCTCGCACCTGTCAGCAGGATTCGCATCGTGGTGTTCCGTCCGTCCGTGGCATACTTGTTCCATGCCTAAACGCTCAAGCAAGCCAAAACGTCCCGACGTGAACCAGATCGCAGCCGGCATCATCCGTGCGGCTGCTGGGGGTCGTGCGCCCGAGATCCCGGTCACCCCAGAGGGCAAGAACGCCGCAGGGGTGGCGCTCGGCAGGCTAGGCGGGAAGAAAGGCGGGCCGGCTCGAATGAAGGTCCTCAGTAAGAAGCGGCGAAGCGAGATCGCAAAGGAAGCTGCAAGAGCACGAGGGAACAAAAAGAACTAGCTCGTGCCAAGATAGTCCAGCCGGTCGTTCATTGCCTGTCGAATTCGCCGATCAAGTCTGAGCGGGAACTCGGTAAATCGGTAGTTCATTGATTGGGTCGATACCTCAAAACGTCGTGATAATTTGCTGATGATCTGGTTTTGCACAGCTTCAATATTGGAGAACCCGGCGACTGCTACAAGCATCGGGTACAGCTCTTCGGCGTACCGAATGACGTGTTCTCCAGGCATCAGGCATGCTGCCGCGAATCGCTTGGCGTTTCTGTCCATGTCGTGCCACTTGGGGTGGCCCTGAAGTTCTTTAAAGTCAGCGGGGGTTTTGACCTGCTCGATGAGTTCGCGGTGCAGAATCACATGGCCGAACTCCTCGGCGACTGTCGAACGATAAAAGTTGAGGTGGCCATCCGCTATTGATTCATCAACGAACACGTAGATTTGTCCATCTCGTATGTCGCGACACGTCATTCCGGCTATTCCGTGATTCGGTCTGAGTCCAGGCCAGTAATCTAGCCTAACCCCCGGTTGCCGCTCTACGAGCAACTCGATGTCCACTGGTACTTCTATTTCTGGAATCTGCGCGGCAAGAATCTCGCGCGCTCTGTTCTCCAGCCCAGCAGCGCTGTATGTCGGCACGTTGCCAAATTTCATTGGTGCCGCACTCTGCTCCCATTGAGGTCAGTAATCAGGGCACCAATTTGTTCGTCGGATAGTTGGTTGTTCTCAATCGTGCGCAGCAAAACGGGGACCAGTTGTCGATCGGCGATGTGGCGGATATCCGCGGGAAGATGTCCCGGCTGGCGTGCCGCATCGAAGAACTCAGACCACTCTTCGGACTGTTCTGACAACCCAAGAGCGGTCGCAATTTCACGAAGCTTGAGTTCGTCAACCGGCGGTTCGCGCCGACCGTTTTCAATAGCGCTCAAGTTCGACGGAGCCATGTCGATTAGATCTGCAAATTTGCGCAATCCGAATCCGGACCTCAGCCTCAATTTTCTGAGCAATTCTCCAAATCTGCCCATTGCCCAGTCCTCCTAAGTAAAGATGCTCCGCGCGGGAGCAGGGAAGCCATTCAAAAAGATTTGCCTCTTGACCATTGTTATCATCGTCCGATAACATTGGTATCAATCGATGATAACACCCCTGAGCGTAAAAGCAAGTGGGTCGGGAAAAAATATCCTCAGGCGACCAGGAAACCAGGATTCGTCGGCTGCAAGGACAAGAACGTCAAGCTCGAGCTGGCCGGACAGCCGGGCCGGGGGGACGTTTGGACGTTCGTCGCCATCGACGCGGACACGAAATTGGTCCCGTGCTGGCTGATCGGCAAGCGCGACGCGCGGTACGCCACGATGCTCCTCACCGATCTTGCGCCCCGCCTCAATCGCCGCATCCAGCTCACGACGGATGGGCACCGCATGTACCTGGTCGCGGTAGAGAATGCTTTCGGTGGCGACGTGGACTACTCGCAGCTTGTCAAGATTTACGGCAACCGGCCGAAGGAAGAAGCGAGCCGCTACAGCCCACCCAAGTGCCTCGGGTGCAAGCGCCAGCCGGTCGTCGGCAATCCGGACCCCGAGCACATCTCGACGAGCTACGTCGAGCGCCAGAATTTGACCGTCCGGATAAAGATGAGACGGTGTACCAGGCTGACGAACGCGTTCTCAAAGAAGCTCGAAAATCTGGAACACGCGTGCGCGATGCACTTTTTCCATTACAATTTCGTGCGGGTCCACCAGACGCTCCTTGCACCCCGGTCATGGCTACTGGCGTCGATCGGCACCTTTGGACATTGGACGAGATGGTTGCACTGCTGGACAGGCCAGAAAAAAAAGATTTTTCAAACTGACCCAGTACCCCTCATCCTGTTCCCTTGACACGTCTTCGGGCAAGCCTCATAGTGGCCTACAAGACGTTTTCCGCGATACGTTGCGCACGCGCTGGTCCGCTCGTTGGCCCGGCCCCGCACGGCCTCCTATCTATGCGCACGGCCGCTGTCGTAATCCTTTGCCTCGTTTTTACCGCGGCCGGCTTGCGCGCCGACGAGCGTTACCTCGACTTCATCGCGGCCCTCCAGGACCAGGGGTACCACGACCTTGCCATCGAGTACATCCAGGGCATCCGCGCGCGGCCGGAGGTGCCCGAGGACGTCCGGGCCCTGGCCGATTATCTCATCGGCAAGAGCGCGGTCGCCGAGGCCGAAACACGCACCGACCTGAGCCGGCGCGACGACGAGCTGCGCGAGGCACGCCGGTTTTTCGAGAAATTCCTGCGCGAGCATCCGCAGCACGAGCAGGCGCCCGAAGCCCACATGGAGCTCGCGCAGATCCTGGTCGAACGCGGCCGCGTCGCCGTGCTCCGCGCCGACGACCCGGCCAACCAGGGGCGTAGGAGCGAGCTGCGCCAGGACGCGCGCGGGCTGTTCGAGGAGGCGCGCAAGAGCTTCACCGAGGCCGCGGCGCGGTTCGAGAAGGACTTCAAGGCTTTCCCCGCATTCATCCCCGATACCGAGAAGCGCAACCGCGAGGCCAAACGCGCCGCGCAGATCCACTGGATGCAGGCCCAGCTGCACCTCGGCCTCGTCGAGTACGAACGGGCGCAAACATTCGACAAGGGGAGCGAAGGCTTTCAAAAGACCTTGCGCGAGGCGATCGGACTTTTCGAGAGCGTGCACGAGCGGTACCGCAGCTGGTTGGCCGGGCTCTACGCCCGGATGTGGCAGGGGAAGTGCTACGAGGAGATGGGAGAACTCGGCAAGGCCGAGGGGTTCTACAAAGAGCTGCTCGAGCACGAGGACAAGGACGCCGTACTCCAGGCGCTCCAGCGTCAGGTACAGTTCTTCCGGATCATCGTGCTGAACAAGCGGGGCGACTACCTGCTCGCCGCGGACGCCGCGAAGAAGTGGCTGCAAGAGCACGCGGCGCAGCGCCGCTCGGAGATGGGGCTCGGCGTGCAGTTCGAACAGGGGCGGGCGCTCATCCAGCAGGCGATCGCGAAGGACGAAAACGCGCCGGAACGCGCCCGGCTGCTCGACCAGGCGATGGACGCGCTGGGTCAGGTCGCGCGCTACGAGACGCTGTACAAGCAGCAGGCGATCGTCCTGGAGCAGAAGGTTCGCGGCCTGGCCGGCGCGGTCGGCAGCCCAAACTTTGACAGGGCACTGGCATTGGGCGAGGCGGCGAAGGACGCGCGGAACTGGCCGGAAGCGGCCAAGCAGTACGCGGCCGCCCTGGCCCAGGCCAAACCGGGCGCCGACCCCGAGCAGCTCGCCTACGTGCGCTACGTGCTTGGCTATGCGCGGCTGCAGATGCGGGACTTCTACGAGGCCGCCGTGCTCGGCGAATACGTGGCGCGCCGGCAGCCGAACACTTCGGTCGCTGCGCCGGCCGCCGGTGTCGCACTCGCCGGCTATGCCGCCGCGTACAACGCGTGGCAGACCCGCCACCAGGAGGCTCCCGCGTTTGAGGAGGATCGCATCATTCAGCTGGCCGAGTACGTGAGCGGAACCTGGCCCAAGGCCGCCGAGGCGAACGCGGCGCGCATCACGCTTGCCGAGCTCCATCTGGCGCGCGGGCGGTTCGTGCAGGCCGCCCAGGCGTTTGCGCGCGTAGCTCCCGCGTCCGCCGAGCATGCCCAGGCCATCGCCCGCGCCGGCGACGCGTACTGGCGCGCCTACAACCAGGCGGCCGCACAACCCGCCGGCCAGCGCGACCCCGCGCCACTGGCCGCCTGGCTTGACCTCGCCCGCCAGAACCTGACCCAGGCGGTCGCCGAGCAGACCCAGAACATTCCGCCGCATGCGAAGCTTCCCACGGCGCTCGCCGAAACCGAGCTGGCACTGGCCGAGGTGCTGCTCGAGAGCGGCGACGACGCCGCAGTGATGCGGCTCATCCCGCCGCTCGGCGCTCGCATCGCCGCGCAACCGGAGCTGGCGCCGCTCGAGCTGCGCAGCCTGATCGCCCTGCTCCGCGCCTGCGTGCGCACGAACGATCTCCAGGCCGCCCAGGACGCGATGCAGGCAATCGAGAAGACCCGCAAGGACCTGGCGCAGATCACGCGGGTGTACCTCGAGCTCGGCAAACAGCTCCAGGTCGAGATGGACCGGCTGCAGGCACGCGGCGACGATGCGACGCTCAAGCAGGCGCGCGACCGCTACGTCGCCTTCCTGAACCAGATGGCCGGCCGACAGCAGGGGCAGAATTTCGTGACCCTGGCGTGGACCGGCGAGGCCTTTTTCGGCCTGGGGTTGTACGATCAGGCGGCGGGACGTTTCCGCGAGATCATGCGACGCGCGCTGGACGACTCCGCGTTCCTGGATCTCTCCAATGCCCAGAACCAGGCCGCTCTCACACACGTCAAGCTGCGGCTGGCTAGCGCACTGCGCCAACAGGGCCAGTTCGCACAAGCCTGGGAGCTGATCCAGCCGCTGCCCAGGGAGGCGAACCCGGGCGATGATCCACTGCACAAGCCGGTGGTCTGGAATTATGACCTGATCCTGGAACGCGGCAGGGTGCTCGAGGAGTGGTCGGCGCGCGAGCCGAGCAAGCTCAAGACCGCGCTCGACCACTGGGGGTTCTGGGCACAGCGCATGGAGCCCATGGCACAGAAGCCGCCGCAGTACTTCGAGATCCGCATCCATCTGATCGATTGCATGATCAGGAAGGGCCGCCAGGCAACCGGCCCGAGCGAGCGGGAACAGTGGTACCGCCAGGCCGAACGGCAGCTGGTGTTCATGACGAAGACGAGTGCCGAGCTCGGCGGACCGGCCCTGAAGTCGCGTTTCAAGCAGCTCCAGGACGAACTCGAAAAGCAACTGGGCCGCACGCTCGAAGCGGCCGCGAGGCGATGATGAACCGCACCGTGCCACGGCTACTCTGGAAGTCGGCGCTGCTCGCACTTCTTCCGCTGCTCGCCTGGTTCGCCTCGGCGGCCCGAGCCGATCAGGTCGAGCTCGTCGACGCCAAACCGGTCGCGGGCAAGATCGAAGCGGAGACGGCGACCGAAGTCCGCGTGCGCACGTCGTCCGGCACGGAGACCATCGCAGTGAACCGGATCAGCGCGGTGCAATATGAGGGGCAGGGGGGGGCGATGACGCAGGCGAAGGCGTTCGAGCGCGCTGGGAACCTCCGCGGGGCGGCGGAGCAGTTCGCCAAGGCCCAGCAAGAGCTGCGGGACAAAGACAAGCCGTTCCTGTTCGCGGCCGCGGAGTTCGGCGAGGCACGCACGCGTGCCACGGTCGCGCTGGCGGATTCCAGCGGCATCGACCAGGCGATCGCGCGCCTGGACGCGTTCCGCCGTGATCACGAAGACTCGCGGCACCGCGACGCGCTCCACGAGCTGCTCGGCCGGCTTTACCTGGCTGGGCAGGATTACGCGAAGGCGCAGGCCGCGTTCGACGAGCTCGGCCGCGCGCCCTGGCCCGAAGGGAAGCTCCGCGCGCAGGTCTATCAGGGCCGGATCCTGCTCGCCCAGAATCAGCCTGCGGCGGCGCGCGAACGCTTCGACGAGGTGCTCGCCGCCCCGGCGGCATCACCCGCCGAAGAGCGCGCGCAGCTCGAAGCGCTGGTCGAAACCGCCGCGTCATTCCGGATGGAGAACAACAGCGAGCGCGAGATCGAGCTGCTCGAGCGGGTGATTGATCGGGCCGCGGGGCACGGCACGTCGCTCGAGGCGCGTGCCTATGCCGATCTCGGGGACGCCCTGCGCACCGCGCACAGGACGAAGCATGCCCTACTCGCCTACCTGCACGTCGATCTGCTGTTCGCTGGGGACAAGGAAGTGCACGCTCGGGCTCTGTATAATCTGACGGAACTCTGGTCCGAGCTCGGCTTCGCCGATCGCGCCGCCGCCGCCCGCTCCGCGCTGACCAGCCGCTACCCGAACAGCCCATGGGCGAAGAAGCTCGCATCCCGCTCCGAGTGATGCAGACTCTTACCAGCCCGTCAAGACACGGGTCGCCGAACTCGTGAGAGTTCGGCAACAAGGAGAGGAACCGCGGACCATGGTGCTACGAGTTTGCGGAGGATGGAGCGTTTGGCTCGCGGGCGTCGCCGCGCTCGGGCTTGTGCTGCTTGCGGGACCGCGCACGGTCGCCGCCCAGGAAGAGACGCCGGCACCGGCCGGCATGCCCGAACCGGCTGCGGCGGACGCGGCCGAGTCGGTTCCCGGCATGCCGGCGAACCCGGCGCCGGATGCCGCCGCGGCCGGCCAGGCGCCGCGCAGGGAATCGCCCGAGCAGAAGACCTACCTGCGCTGGATGGTCGAATCGTCCGGCCCGATCGGCATGGTCCTCTTTCTGATGTCGTTCGTCGCCGTCGGCCTCACGATCAAGTTCGTGCTCGAAATGCGACGCAGCAAGGTCATCCCGCCCGAGCTCGTGAGCGAGTTCGAGCTGAGGATCAAGGAGAAGAAGTACCAGGAGGCCTACGAGCTCGCGCGCAAGAACCCCTCGTTCCTGGGCAAGGTGTTGGCGGCCGGCATGGGCCGCATCGGCACGGGCTACGCGCAGGCGGTCGAGGCAATGCACGAGGCGGGCGAGGACGAGGGCATGCGCCTGGAACACCGCCTCAGCTGGCTCGCCATCCTGGGCACCACCGGCCCGCTGCTCGGCCTGGTCGGCACCGTCGAAGGCATCATTGCGAGCTTCCGCGTCATCGCGACCAGCGAGACGCAGCCCAAACCAAACCAGCTCGCCGCCGGCATCTCGACCTCGCTGTTCAACACCTTCGAGGGGCTACTGGTCGCCATCCTCGCCACCGTGGCCTTCATGCTGCTCAAGAACCAGGCGGCACGGCTGGTGCTCGAGGTCGGCATGACGAGCGGCAACCTTATGGGCCGGCTCAGCGGTCTCCCGCGCACGCCGCGTTCGCCGAGCGCGCCGACCGGCGGCGTCGGGCCCATCGAGCAGGTGTAGACAGTCATCCGTCCTACGTCATTCGAGGAACTCATGTCTCACGGCGGCGGCGCGAGCAGCGCAGGGGTCGAGGTCAACCTCATCCCGATGATCGACATCGTCATCCAGCTGATCACGTTCTTCCTCATGCTGGTGAATTTCGACGAGGCGAACCAGGACGAGCGGGTCCGGCTGCCGGTGGCGGACCTTGCCAAGCCGACCGCGATGGACGTCGAGGAGATGCTGATCTGGAACCTCAACGACGACGGCCGGGTCAAGGTGCTCGGCGAACCCATCGATGTCGACGACAACGCGTTCCGCCAGGCCGTGGCGCGGGAAGCGGCCGCGGCCGAGCGGAGCATGAAGAAAGCCGGCCGCGAGCCGAAGACCGTCGCCGGACGTCCTCAGCTCTGGACCACCATCATGATCCGTGCCGACAGAGACGTGGAATACGCCAAGGTGCAGCACCTCATCAAGATCTGCCAGGATTACGGCTTCTACAAGTTCGCACTCCGCGCCACGCCGGAACGGAAATGACGGGCCCTTAAGGGAGATTTCCCATGCGGTTTCGCAAGCTCCGGAGCACGACGGGCGACGCCAAGGTCGAGATTCAGATGACGCCCATGCTGGACATGATCTTCCAGCTGCTCATCTTTTTCATCCTCACGTTCAAGCCGGTCACGGACGAAGGGCAGTTCGGCGTCAACATGTCCGCCTTGCCGGGCGGCTCGGTGGCGCTGCCGACCATCGTGCCGGGCATGGGCTCGCAAGACGACACGATGCCGCAGGACATCCAGTTTAATCCCCCCTATCGCATCCGGCTGGTGGCGGGGCCGGGCGGAGACCTGGCGCCGGGTGGCGTGGTGATGGGGGACCATCCGCTGGCCGGTCTGGACCAGTTGCAGACGGAGCTGCGTGCGATCGTCGGCGGCTTCGCGGACGATTTTGAGGTGGTGATCGAGGCGGACCCGTCGCTGCGCTATGCGTACCTGATCCAGGCGGTGAACACCATCTCGCACGTGGGCATTACCAAGATCAACTTCGGCGCGCCGCCGCCGCCCCAGCCGTAAAGAAGTAGGGGCGGAATGAACATCCGGTTTCAGACCGGATGGCCGCGAGGGACGTGGGGTGAGGCGGCAGGTGCGGAATCATCGCGCGAGACCTGCGGTCGGGTGATCGGCGGGTCAAAGAGCGGAGCCGGGTCCGCGAACGCCGCGCATGGTGCGGACGAAGTCGTCCTGGAGCTTGTCGATGAACTTCTTCATCGCGTCACGATCGGGGTCGAGCGCAGCCGATGCGTCATCGGATCGGCCGCCGAAGGCGGCGCGGAAATCTTCCAGACGCTGTTCGGGGCCGTCGCGCGCGAGCGGCGGCTTCTCCGCCAACCGCTTCATGTAGGCGCAGAACTCCCTGGGGTGCCTTCGGACCAGGAAGTAAGTGAGCGCCCACGCCTCGGCGTAATCTGCCAGCGTCGTGCGCTCCGGGCCGAGCCGGTTGTCGTCGCGCACCAGCGAGGCGATGTCCACCTTCTTGGGCCCCGCCAGGAACTCCTGGCGGAACAGCGGCATGCGCAACTGGTTGACCGCGTTCGGGCCGCCCCACTGGCCGTTCTTCGGATTCGGCGTCTCGAAGAACATCGCCAACCCCTCGGCCAGCCAGAGCGGGTTATCCGAGAAGCGGCGGTGGAAGCCGCAGTTATAGGCGAGCTGGTGCGTCGCCTCGTGCACGATCGTCGCCAGGTTGACCTGCGCCAGCCCCTCCACGCCGCGCGGCGCCGCGGCCGCACGTGCTCCCGCGATGTTCCCCAGCCCCAGCCGCGGCCCCCCCCACTGCATGTCGTACATCGCGATGCGGTTGGACAGGAACGAATAGTAGCCGATCACGTTCTCGGCCATCTCCCGCCCAACCTCGCGCTCCGCGTATTCCTGAAAGTCCTGCTGGTTGGCAAAGACCAGGGCAACCAACGGGTACTCGTTCGGCTGCACGGGGAGCTTGTGCTGGAAGAAATTGTCGAATGCCTTGTGGAGCTTCTCGAACAGCACCCCGCAAGACCGGGCGAACTCGGAGTCGCAGTTGTAGCAGACCAGGTAATGGTTCGTGCGATGGACCTGGAACCCGGGTCCGAACTCGGCTGCCAGGCGGGCGGCCATTTCCTGCTGCGTGAGCGGCCTGGGCGGCGCGGCGGCTTCGTCCAGGCGCACGATGCGTTGCGGGTCGTCGATGCGGTGGATGCGGCCGTCGCGCGCCAGGAAGAGGAGCTCGGACTCCGTGCGCGCCATCACCCGCCCTTCCACGGTCTGCCGACCGGCGGCCGAGTCGTAGGTGAGCGTATCCGCCGGCGCCGCGACCGGCATGGCCCAGGCGGCCAGCGCGACAACGGCGAAGGCCGCTAGTCGAATCCCCGGAATCATGGATCTCATCCGGTGCGATGGGGTTCGCTGCACGGGAAATGGGATGGCAGACCTATTGTCCCCCGCGCTACGCGGAACGGTCAAGGCCCCTGTTCGGCGCGGGTCTGCCGACCCCGCCGCGCCCGACCGAAGGTCTCCGCGCTCGCCAACACCCCTCACCCCCCCCTCTCCCCACGCGCGCCGCTGTGATCCATGGGGCGGCGCGCGTGGGGCGAGGGGAATAACGGCGCGCTCCAACAGCCCCACGAATGAGACCACGACCCGGGCGAGCGCGTGGGCGAGGGGAAACGAACATCCGGTTTCAGACCGGATGGTAAGGACATCCGGTTTTAGACCGGTTGCGGCGAGTGGTCCTCGCTACCCCGGTTCCAGCGTGCGGATGACCAGAACGGTGAGGTCGTCGAACTGGTCGCGCGGGCTACACCAGGCCAGCACCTGCTGCTGCACCAGTCGGGCCAGCGCCGCGGCGCACAGCGTGTGGTGCGCGCGCACCAGTTGCTCGAGCCGCTCCCTGCCGAACGGCTTGTTCTCGAGCGTGGCGGCGTCGAGCACCCCGTCGGTGAACGCCACGACCACGTCGCCGGGGGCCAGGTTGATTTCGCCCTGTGTAATCGGATTGTCGAGCTCGAGGCCGAGCGGCCAGCCGGCCGTGTCCAGCCGGTCCAGCTGGTCGATCGCCGGCCGGTACCAGATGGGGGCCGGGTGTCCGGCGCAGGCGAAGTCCAGGCGGCGCCCCGGAACCGTCAGGATGGCGCAGAACATCGTGGTGAACGCCTCGCTCATGCGCCGCGATTGGAACATGGCGTGATTCGTGCGTCGCAGCACGGCCTGCGCCGAGGGGGTGTCCTGCATGAGCGCCAGCGCGATGCTGCGCGCCTCGCTCATGAGGAAAGCGGCACCGAGCCCCTTGCCGCACGCGTCGCCAATAAGCAGCCCGAGTCGGATGTCGGAGAGCGCCTGCCAGTCGAAGAAGTCCCCGCCCACCTCGCGCGCCGGCACGCAGACGCCGGAGATGTCGAAACCGGGCACCGTGGGTGGCTCGGTGGGCAGGATGCGGCTCTGCATGTCCGCGGCCAGCTCGAGCTCGTAGGCCAGCCGCTCCTTCTCCGCCGTCGTTTTCTTGAGCGCCGCGATCGAGCGGCGCAGCTGCCGGGACATGTCGTTGAATGCAGCCGCCAGCTCGCCGATCTCGTCGTGCCCCTGTACCGACGCCTCGACCTCGACGTCGAGCCGGCCGGACTGCCGGACCGTCTCGGTGAGCTGCCGGATCGGTTGCTCCAGCGTTCGGGCCAGGTACCCGCCCACCATCAGCGCCTCGAAAAGCGCCAGCGTGGTGATCACGGCGGTGTAGTTGCGCCGCTCGGCTAACGCGTCCCGCACGCCGAAGACGCGCGGGATCATCAGGTCCAGCTGCCAGGCGAGCGGGCTCATCGAGCGGCGGAAGTAGAGCTGCGACGTGCCCCCGCGGCGTACGACGAACTCGCCGTCGCCGTGCTCGACGTCCGGGTCGTGGTACGCCTTGCTCACGATGAGCGGCTGGTTGTCGGCCGAGCGCAGGCAGTACTCGTTGCGACGCTGCCGCGCCGCCGCGAACACCGATTGATCGATCTGCGCGAGCTCGATGGAATCGACCAGCACGACGTCCGACGGGTTCCCCTCGCCGATCAGCCGCATCAGGTTCAGGGCCGGCCGGCGCGCGGGCGGCGGACCGTGGCCCACCACCATGACCACCGTCCCCGCGCGCAGTGCGCGCGACTGCACCGCGTCGATCTCCTGGCTCTCCTCGAGCGATCCGAGGTTCGGGCAATGCAGCCCGGCGGGCAGCGCGGGCAGGAGACGGGACATGGCGAGCGCCCGCTCGAGCGGCGAGGTCGATTGTGCCACGCCGGTCAGGTTCCGTCCCAGCCACACCAGCCGCTCCTGATGCTCGCCGAGCAGCTGCCGCAGCTCGCGGTCGATCTGGTCGGCCACCTCGCGCTGGAACGCGACCGCCTGCGCGTGCGCGGTCCGGTAGTCGTCCCAGAGGTTCACCGCTACCACCAGAAGCAGCGGCAGGAAGCCGGCGGCCCCCAGGCCGAGCAGCATTTTGACGATGATGGGCTGGTGCCGGAACGGTCGTAGCGACGGGCCCGCGCTGCGCGACGACACCCACCAGCCACGGCAGAACAGCCGCGAGCGCACCACGACGGGCGAGAGCGTGCGGAGCAGGGGGAGCCCGAGGATCAGGCAGGGGAGGGCGCCGGAGAAGAACCAGGCCGCACACCGCGCCAGCCAGACACGTGGGCTGGCCGGCACGCCTGCGGCCGGATCAAAGTAGCTCACGGTGACGAGCGCCGCCAGCAGGTTCGCGGCACCGACGCCGACCGCCAGGAAAGCCAGCCGGTCCGAACGGCGCAACAGCCGGGGATCGCGGCGATACACCCGGAACCAGACCGCCGCCGTGCCGCTCAGGACCAGATCGCCCGGCACGCCCCGCAGCACGTGCTCCACCCCCGTGAGCCAGCGCACCAGCGCGGGAAAAATCGTCCCGGCCAGCACCCCCCAGCCGCCGAACCAGATGCCCGTTACGACCTGGATCGCGGCGGTGGGCGCGAATCCCGTCGGCGTCTCGCCCACCGGGAAAGTCAGCGTGCCCAGCACCCCCACCACCGTGCCGATCGCCACCACCGAGAACAGCACGCCGCCGTGCCGCCAGCCGACCGCCGCGTCCATGCCCGGCGGCAGGTCCCACACGGTCGTGTTCGCGTCATTCGAACGATCCATCGACTGCCTGGACCCTGAGCGATCACTGGTCAGCGAGGAACCGCTCCGAAGTGACGTTCGAATGAGGGGTGAGCACCTTCTCGACGGCCAAACCGAGCGCACGCATCTTGGCGCGGAGCGTCACCCGGCTCAGCCCCAGGATCTCGCTGGCGCGCGCCTGGTTGCCGTCCGCCTTCTGCAGCACGCGCGAGACCAGCAGGCGATCGAAGTGCTCGAGCGAGCGGCGGTAAAGATCCGTGTCCCCCTCGTTGAGCCACGACTCGAGTAGCTCGGGCAGCGTCTGCCAGTCCCCCTCCGCGAACGAGCGCTCCGGCGGCTCGACCGCACCCGGCTCGGGCGTCCCGTCGCGCAGCAGCTCCGGCGGCAGGAACTCGGGCAGGATCGTCGTGCCCGACGAACGCAGCAGCGATTCGCGGATCACGCTCTGCAGCTCGCGCACGTTCCCCGGCCAGCTGTAGTCCAGCAGCTGCGCCATCGCGGCCGGTGCAATCGACTGCACCGAGGTGCCGTGCTCGCGGTTGTAGCGGAACAGGAAATAGTGCGCCAGCTCAGGAATGTCCTCGCGGCGATCGCGTAGCGGCGGCAGGTGAATCGTCACGCCACGCAGGCGGTAATACAGGTCCTTGCGGAACCGCCCCTGGTCGATGAGCGCTTCGAGGTCCTGGTTCGTCGCGGCCAGGATCCGCACGTCGGCGTGGATCGTCTCGTTGCCGCCGATCCGCTCGAAACACCCCTCTGCCAGCAACCGCAAGATACGCGCCTGCGTGCTGGGCGCCATATCCCCTACCTCGTCCAGGAACAGCGTGCCGCCGTGGCACTGCTCGAACTTGCCGATCCGCCGGCGGTCTGCCCCCGTGAACGCCCCCCGCTCGTGCCCGAACAGCTCGCTCTCCAGCAGCGACTCGGGGATCGCCGCACAGTTGATGGCCAGGAACGTCGCCTGGCTGCGACGGCTGTGATGGTAAATGGCCCGAGCGACCAGTTCCTTGCCCGTTCCGCTGTCGCCCAGGATCAGCACGTTGACGTCCTGCGGCGCCACACGCCCGATCTGTTTGCAGATCGACTGCATGGCCGGGCCGGGCCCGATCAGCCGGTCCGGCGCCGACTCGGGACGCGGACCGTCCTCAAGAATGGCCGGCACGTGCATAAGCCGGCTGATCTCAAACGCTTGCCGCACCACACGCTTGAGATGCTCCATCTCGAGCGGCTTGACCAGGTAATCGTGCGCGCCTCGCTTCATCGCCTCGATGGCCGTGTCCGTCGTCCCATGGCCCGTGATGAAGATCACCAGGCTTTTGGGATCGATCTGGCGCAGGGAATGCAGCACATCGAGACCGCAACGATCACCCAGCTTAATGTCGAGCAGGATGACGTCCACGTTGTGCTCGGCCGCCATGCACACCGCCTCGTCCGCATTCTGAGCGCCGAGCACCTGGACCTGGTCGTCGTCGAAGAAAACCTGCTCGATGCTGTAGCGCACCGCTGGTTCGTCATCGATCACCAGCAACTTGAAGATCATCTTCCCTCCGTGGGGAGAGCCTGCCCCTTTGCTTTGTTCTGACACCTTCTCACCCGAAATCTAGAGTCAAAAATCCTCGGCCACCGGGCGCCGCGGGCGCCGGTGCGGGGCACAAGGCGTGAAACACCAGGGACGATATAAGGGGAGTATGGCGATGTGGTGACGCAAAAATCAAGGAGCTGAAAAGAATCCCACCGCGTGCCAAATCTTTACGCTCCGTCTTCTCAAGATCACCGACTCCCACCGAAGCAGTTGCCCCAGTCATCCCCCGCAGGAATCCACGCGCTACCCACACCCACCTACCGGCCAAATGGGCGCGCCTTTGGCGCGGCCAGCGTCCGCGGAAATCTCTATGATTGCGCAAGGCCCGCCGCCTGGACGCCACACGGAACCGTGCGGCAGGGGCCCGCGCCGTAATCCGCATCGCCGCGTTCGCTTCGGGCAAATTTGTTGCTCATGGCCGATCCAACCCTCGAACTGGGCGCCGTCGCCGACCCGAGCGGCAGCACCCCCGACAGCTTGCTCTGGCGGGTCTGGGCGCCCCACGCGCGGCGCGTCGAGCTCGTGCGCTTCCCGGCGGGCGGCGGGGAATCCACCATCGAGCTCGCGCCCGAGCCCAGCGGCTATTTCCGCCACCGAGATCACGATGTCCCCGAAGGAACCCGCTACGCCTACCGGCTCGACGGCGGCCCGGC
>JBGPMX010000015.1:0-17270 GCA_041487215.1 Planctomycetia bacterium
ACTGATGTCGTCTAGGGTCGCTTGTCCACAGGTGATCGAGTCAACCGTCGTCGCGATCGCCGTACTCCAGCGGCGCCAAGAAGAACAAGACCCATAGTGCCCGGTTCGGGAACAGGCGTCGAGGCGATCGGCGTGGTGTATGTCAAATCATCGAGTACGAACGACCCGCCGGCGACGTCGCTGGCTCCCGGATCGGGGCCGCGGCACTTCGCGTTCCACCCGGCCGGTCACTTCGCCTACGTCATCAACGAGATTCACTGCACGGTGACTGCCCTGGACTACGACGCAGAGCGCGGCGTGCTCAAGGAATTACAGACCGTCTCGACGCTGCCGGAAAAATTGCAGGAGGGATATTCGACGGCCGAGGTGCAGGTGCATCCGTCCGGCAAGTTCCTCTACGGGTCGAACCGCGGGCACGACAGCATTGCCGCCTTCGCCATCGATCCGAAAAACGGGCGGCTCCGCGCGATCGGTCATCAATCCACCGAAGGGAAGACGCCGCGGAACTTTGGCATCGATCCGACCGGTACCTACTTGATCGCCGCCAACCAGGACTCGAACACACTCGTCGTCTTTCGTATCGATCCCGAGACCGGTGCGCTGAAGCCGACCGGGCACACGGTTGATGTGCCGATGCCGGTGTGCGTGAAGATGATGCCGGCGGACGAGTGAGGCCCGCGAGACGTGCGAAGTAGGTCCGCGACACGAAGTAGGGCTGGCTTTCCAGCCTGACTCGAATCGCCGCGCTCACTTATCGCCTTTCCTCCTCGATTCCCGGAAAGAGCTTTCGACTATTCACGTGCCGTTCGTTCCTGTTCGCAGCAGCCTTCCGCTCGGGATGAGACGCGGTTAGGATACGACTGCCCGCCACCTGGGTAACCGCACCGGCCGCGCTGGGGCGGCAGCCCGCTTCGAGGTTTCCCGCCGTGCCGACCCGAACGCCTGGAAGCAGCAGGGACGGCTGCCCGCCCTCTGGGAGACATGCATGATCCCCGCGACAACGCCATGTCCCGGCCCGATGAAGCGACGCGAGTTCCTGCGCGTCGGGCTTGCCGGGCTGGGAAGTCTTGCGCTGCCCGGTCTGCTGCGGCTGCGCGCCGCGGCCGGCGAGAGCTCGCGCGGACGGACGGCCGTGCTCCTCGTCTGGCTGCCCGGCGGCGCCAGCCACCTGGAAACCTACGACCCGAAGCCGCTCGCCCCATCCGAGTACCGCGGCCCGTTTTCGGCGATCGCCACCCGAGCGCCCGGCGTGCGGATCTGCGAACTCCTGCCGCTCCACGCCGCGATCTCGCACCGCTTCAGCATCCTGCGCTCGATGGTGCACACCGGCTTCTGCCATCAGCAGGGGACGCAGCAGTTGCTCACCGGGCACCCGGTGCTCGAGCTGAAGCAGAAGCCGGACCATCCCGACTTCCTGGCGATCGTGAATCGCCTGCGCGCGGACCCGGCGCGGGCGCTCCCGAACTACGTGGGGGTGCCGCCGGCGAACTATCTTGGGGCCGCCTACCTCGGGCCGTCCTACGAGCCGTTCGAGGTGACGGGCGATCCGAATGACCCGAGCTTCAGCGTGCCCAACATCGGCATCGCCGACGCGGACCGCGTGAATCGGCTGCGCGAGCGGATCGGGCTGCGGCAAAAGTTCGACCGCATGCGTCGCGACATCGATGGGGCGGCGAACATGCAGGCGATGGACGCGTTCGAGCTGCAGGCGTGGAACATGCTCACCAGCCCGGAGACGCGTCGCGCGTTCGATATCACTCGGGAGGACGAGAAGACCCGCGAGCGCTACGGCCGCAATCGCTGGGGCCAACAGTGCCTGATGGCGCGCCGGCTTGTGGAGGCGGGCGTCGAGCTCGTGACCACGCAGCTGAGCGGAGCCCTGTGCGGCCGGGTCGGCAACTGGGACGACCACGCGGTGAACCACAACGTCTTCGAGGGCATGCGCTACCGCTCGAGCTTCTTCGACCGGGCGGTGACGGCGCTGATCGAGGACATCTACGAGCGGGGCCTGGACAAGCGAGTGCTGGTCGTGGTGGCCGGCGAGTTCGGCCGCACGCCGAAGATCTCATACGCCGCGAGCACCGGCAAGGGGACGGCCAGCGCCGATACCGGTGTGGTGCAGCCGGGACGCGATCACTGGCCGCGCGCCAACTCGATCCTGTTCGCCGGGGGCGGCAGCGACGGGGGGCAGGTGATCGGGGCCACCGACGCGCGCGGTGAGGACGTGGTCGACCGCCGCGTCGGCCGGGGCGATTTCCTGGCCACGATGTACCGCCATCTCGGCATCGATCCCGGCGACATCGCCTTCAAGGATTTTGCCGGCCGCCCGATCCCGATCCTCTCCGAGGGATCGCCGATCCCCGAACTCACCGCACGGTCGTGACCCACGGGAGAACGCCATGCGTGCCGTGCTGTGCGTGCTTGCATTCTCGATCGTGCCGTCGATCCGCGTGGCCGCGGCGGATGCGAGTCCCGGCGACGGGCCCGTTCCCGTAGTCCTGATGTCGATCGATGGTCTGAAACCGGACTATGTGCTGGAAGCGGACAAGCACGGCCTCAAGATCCCTCACCTGAGGCGGCTGGTCCATGACGGGGCGTACGCGTCGGGCGTCGCGGGTGTTGTGCCGACGGTCACGTACCCCGCGCACACGACGATGGTCACCGGGGTTTCGCCGGCCCGGCACGGCATTTTGAACAACGGGCCGTTCGACCCGCTGGGCAGGAACCTGTCCGGCTGGTACTGGTACGCCGAGGACATCCGGGTGCCGACGCTGTGGGACGCTGCCGCCGAGGCGGGTATGGTGACAACCAGCGTGGACTGGCCGGTGACGGTCGGCGCCCGCATCACCTACAACATTGTGCAGTACTGGCGCGCCGCCACGCCGGACGATCACAAGATCCTGCGTGCACTGACCACGCCCGGCTTGCTCGGCGAGGCCGAGCGGGCGGTCGGGCCGTACCCCACGGGCAACGACTACACGGTTGCCGCCGACCGCCGCCGCGCGGCGTTTAGCGTGTTCCTGCTCGAGACGAAGAAGCCGCGTCTTCACCTCTGCTACTTCTCGGGGCTCGACACCGAGCAGCACCGCAGCGGTCCCTACAGCGCGCAGGCGTTCGCGGCGCTCGAGCAGATCGACGAGCTCGTGGGCCAGGTGCGTGCCGCGGCGGAGCGGGCAGGGGGGGGCCGCGCCGTCCTCTGCGTCGTCTCGGACCACGGCTTTGCGCGTGCCGACAAGGATATCCACCTCAACGCCGCGCTCGCCGCGGCGGGCCTCATGGCGCTCGACGCGCCGGCGCGCGTGCGCTCCTGGCAGGCCTCGGCCTGGATGGCCGGCGGGTCCGCCGCAATTATGCTCGAGGACCCGCACGACCAGCGAACGATCGCCGCGGTGCGCGAGATCCTGGATTCGCTGCGCGCGGGGCCCGAGCCGGCGCTCCAGCGTGTGCTGGCGGAGCCCGACCCGGCTGCACTCGGCGGCTTCCCAGGCGCTTCGTTCGTGGTCTCGGCACAGCCCGGTTACCGCTTCGGGAGCAACCTGGTGGGTCCGGTCGTGTTGAGCGGCAAGGCGGGGGGCACGCACGGCTACCTGCCCGAGTTGGCCGAGATGAACGCGTCGTTCTTTCTGGTCGGACCGGGCGTGCCGCCCGGCTACGCGCTAGACCGGATCGACATGCGTGACATCGCCCCGACACTCGCCGCACGCCTGGGCGTACCGCTTGCCGACGCGGAGGGGAAAGACGTGCTGCGCGGGACGCCGGCGCCGACCTCCGAGCCGCGAGCCTCGGGCGCCGGCGAACACCCATCCCGCACGCTAAAGCGTGAACTCCAACCAGGGGCACCCTAAAGCGTGAACTCGACAAAAAAACCCGGCAGAGTGGCTCTGCCGGGTTCGGAAATACGGGGTTCACCCCGTAGCGTTACGCGGACGGCATCTTCGAGGCGATGTTGTTGAACGTCGCCGACACACGGGTGCCGAGTGTCTGGATGGCCGTCAGTGCCACGATGATGATCAGGGCGAGCATCACCGCGTATTCCACCGCGGTCGGGCCGTCTTCCTCAACCAGGAAACGGCGAGCATGAGTCAGAAACGAACGCATGACAGTGCTCCTCTGGCGCAGCCGGTCCGCTGCAACAAGCAGTTCGGCCAGGCGGCTCCGGAACGGATATTTAACGCACCTAGCAAAACCGATCAGTCTCTCCGGATTGCTCGGATCCGGTTCGACTTGATTTCGCTTTGTTAGACGCTCTCAAGATGGGAAAGGTTGGCGCGACTAGAGAATGGATTGTCTCGCGGGAAGAAGGAGCTTCTGGAGAAACGCTAGGCCGGTGGTGGATGTTTGTCAAATCGCGCGCGGCAGGGCGCGATCGAATCCCAAGATGCGAAAAGACTTGTGGCGTTTAGCAGCCTGTGGCGGAAGTCTTCGCTGCACGCGCCATAGTTCAGCGTTTCGCGACGGCTGGGGCGGCCGCTCAGGAGCTCACCTTGCGCCGGGAGCTGCGGCCGAGCAGGGCCGCGATCAGGAAGGTGTTACGCTGCCACCATGCCTCGAGCTCCGGCCGATCGATCACGGCCGAATCGCTGGGATACGTTGCGGCGTAGCGCTGCTGGACGGCGGTGCAGAAGGCATCGGCGGTTTCCAGTTCGTCGGCGTGGATGGTGACGTGCCGGATGCCGACGTTGTTGCTGGGCCGGCTCGGATAGTCCTGCACCCGGTGCATCGTCACTTGAAAACCGCCCGTGTGGGTAGCGACTTTCGCGAGCTTGAGGCTTACTTTCGGGCGATTCATAAGAGTGTCTGGCCTGCTGGGGACCGCGATAGCGGCCATAGTCGCTCACTGGTGCGGGTGCAGAGTGGGCTCATCGGGGCGTTGGGGCGCGAAACCGGCTCGATGGAACTGGCTCGAGCGGTGAAACGCCGGGCGAGCAGGCGCGGCCGCAGGCCCGTGGCCGTGGCTCATTTCCTCTGGAGCTCTATCGGCTGCCGTCTGCGCAGACTTGTGGGTTGTTTCCTAGGGAGATGAACATGAGATTCCCGGCGGTCTGGTTGATTGGCCTGGTGGTTCTGTGCAGCGCAACCACCTACGCCTCGGATAACCGTGACGCGGCGCCGGCACGGCCGAACATTCTGTGGCTCATTGCCGAGGACCTGGGGGTCGAACTGGGGTGCTATGGCACGGGCGAGGTGTGGACGCCGAACCTGGACCGCCTTGCGGCGGAAGGGGTGCGTTATACCCGCGCCTTCACCACCGCGCCGGTCTGTTCTGCCAGCCGATCCGCGTTCATGACCGGGATGTACCAGACGACGATCGGAGCGCACAACCACCGCTCGCACCGCGACGACGGTTACGGCCTGCCGGCCGGCGTGCGCCTGCTGACCGATTACTTCCGCGATGCCGGCTACTTCACGGCCAACGTCCGGGAATTGCCTGAGGCGTGCGGGTTCCGTGGCACCGGCAAGACGGACTGGAATTTTGCGTACGCGGGCAAGCCGTTCGATTCCGACCGATGGTCCGATCTTCGGGCGCACCAGCCGTTCTTTGCGCAGATCAACTTCACCGAGACGCACCGAGCGTTCCGTGCACCCAAGCGTGCGGACCCCGCCAAGGTCGTGTTCCCACCGTATTACCCGGACCATCCGGTGACGCGCGCCGACTGGGCCGCGTACCTGGATGCGGCCAGCGAGCTCGATCGCAAGGTCGGTTTAGTGCTCGAGCAGCTCGAAGCCGACGGGCTCGCCGGCAACACGATCGTGGTGTTTTTCGGAGACCACGGGCAGGCGCAGGTGCGCGGCAAGCAGTTCTGCTACGACAGCGGCCTGCGCATTCCACTGCTGATCCGCTGGCCGAAGGAGCTGTCGCCGCCCGCGCAGTTCCGGCCTGGATCGGTGGATGGCCGGCTCATCGCGGCCATTGATTTCGGCCCCACGATGCTCGCTCTGGCTGGGGTGCCCAAGCCGGCGAAGATGCAGGGCGAGATCTTTCTAGGCGAGCAGGCGGATCCACCGCGCTCGTACGTCTTTGGCGCCCGCGACCGCTGCGATGAAACCGTGTTTCGCTTCCGCACCGTGCGCGACGCGCGCTATCGCTACATCCGCAACTTCACCCCCGAGCGACCGTTCATGCAGCCGAACCAGTACAAGGAGACCCAGTACCCGGTCTGGAACCTGATGAAGGAGCTGCACGCGGCGGGCAAGCTGACACCGGTCCAGGATGTGCTGCTGCGTCCGACGATGCCGGAGGAGGAGCTGTACGATCTGGCGAGCGACCCGTACGAGATCCGCAACCTGGCGGGGTCATCCGAGCATCGGGCGACGCTCGAACGATTGCGCGGTGTCCTGGAGCGATGGATCGACGAGTCGGACGACCAGGGGCGTGTGCTGGAGCCGCCCGAGCTGGCGGCCCGCCGCGGCGTGACGAAGCCGGGCACCAACCCGAACGCCGGCTACACGCTGGACGGCCAACCGCCTCAGCCGGCGAAAAAGAAGGCCCCCTGAGGCGCTGCGTGCGCAGCGCTTCGATGCCGGGGAACCCCTCACCCATGCACTCCGTCACTCTTGGAATGACACGTGGCAGGTTGTCATCTTCAGTCGCTCGGGGTATTGCGACGCGACGTCCGTTTGTTCACCGAGATCGAAGAATGTCCCGCACCACGTTGCCCGACACGTCGGTGAGGCGGAAGTCCCGGCCCGCGTAGCGGTGCGTCAGCTTCTCGTGGTCAAGCCCCATGAGGTGCAGGATGGTCGCGTGCAGGTCGTGCATGTGCACTTTGTTCTCGACCGCGTAGTAGCCGAACTCGTCGGTTGCCCCGTACGCCAGGCCGCTCCGCACGCCGCCGCCCGCGAGCCAGATCGAGAAGCCGTTGATGTTATGATCCCGCCCGTCGCTCCCCTGGGCGAACGGGGTGCGGCCGAACTCGCCCCCCCACCAGACCAGCGTGTCATCGAGCAGTCCGCGCGCTTTGAGATCGGTCAGCAGCCCTGCGATCGGCTTGTCCACGGCGTGTGCGTGCACGGCGTGCAGCTTCAGGTTCGAGTGCTGATCCCAGCGCGGGTTCGCGGTGTTGTCCGCGTAGTTGATCTGGATGTACCGGACATCGGCCTCCGCGAGTCTCCGTGCCAGCAGGCACTGGCGGCCGAAGTCGTCCGTGTCCTTGTCGCCGATGCCGTAGAGATCGAGCGTGGCGCGGGATTCGTGCGCGATGTCCATCAGCTCGGGCACATGGGTCTGCATGCGGTAGGCGAGCTCGAACGAGTCGATCGTGGCCTCGAGCTCGTCATCGGCCCCGCCTTGGCGCATCTGCGCGCGGTTCAGCTCGCGCAGGTAGTCCAGCTCGTGCCGCTGCTCGTCTGCCGTCATGCGGCTGTTCGTGATATGCCGGATGCCCGCCTGCGTCATGGGGACGCCGGCGCGGCCGATGGCCGTTCCCTGGTATGTGGTCGGCAGGAACGCGTTGGCGTAATTGCGCGGCCCGCCGTTGGCCGCGGATGGGCTGATCGTCACGAAACCCGGCAGGTTCTGGTTCTCGGTCCCCAGGCCGTAGGTCACCCAGGCGCCGACCGATGGACGGACCAGGTTCATTGCACCGGTGTGCAGGAACAGGGTGGACGGGCCGTGCGCGACCCCTTCGGTGACCGTGCTGCGGATGACGCAGAGGTCATCGGCGTGCCGGGCCACGTGGGGGAAGAGGTCGGAGACCCAGATGCCGCTCTGGCCGTGTTGCCGGAAGCTCCACGGGGACTGGAGCAGCTTGAAGGATTCGACCTTCCGCGTGCGATCGTTCGGGAACGAAAATGCGTTGCCGTTGTCGCGCGCCAGCCGCGGTTTTGGGTCGAACGTATCGACGTGGCTCGGCCCGCCCTGCATGAACAGGAAGATGACCCGCTTGGCGCGCGCCGGGAAGTGCGGCGGCTTCGGCGCGAGCGGGTTGGTGCTCGGGGCGGCACTCGCCTTCTGGCTCCGCGAGAGCAGGCCGGCCAGGGCCAGGTAGCCGAAGCCGCAGGCCGTGCTCTGGAGCAGCCGTCGCCGCGTGGGTCGTTCACCAATCGGGAACATGCTCGCGCTCCTGGCCTAATGCAGATAACGAAAATCGACCGAGGCGAACAGGACCTGGTAGAAACGGGTCCAGGCCTCGAGCCGCCGGCGCGCCGGCTCGGTGTTCTTGCCCGGTCGGAATGCTTCGATGTAGCGCAGCGCCAGCTCCCGCTCCCGCGCTTCGGGTGGTCTGCCGATCGCGCCGCGGTAGGCGAGTTCGACCCGGTCGGCGTCCGCCGTGTCGTTCTCCAGGATTGCCTCGGCCGCGTGCCGCGCCTGCTCGAACACGAACGGGCTGTTCATGAGGTAGAGCGCCTGCGTGGGCAGCGTGCTCACGTCGCGCCGCCCCGTCACGCGATTCGGGTCCGCGAAATCGAACACCTCGAAGATATCCGGCAGGTTGTTGCGGAACACCGGCAGATAAACGCTGCGGCGGTTCGAGTCGAAGATGTAGCCGTACTCGGAGGTGGTCTCGCTGCGGATCGCGGGGCCGCCCGGCGTCACGTCGAGCTGGCCGCTCACCGAAAGCATCGCATCGCGCAGCTCCTCCGCGTCCAGGCGCTTGCGGTTCATGCGGGCGAGGAGCCGGTTCTCGGGGTCCGCCGCGGCCGGGGCCACGTCCCCTGGTTCCGGATGGGTCGCCCCGGATCCGCCGTCGAGGGCGGGGCGTGTCCCGCGCGCGGAGGCCAAGACCGCGCCGTCCGGCTCACTCGCGAGCTGATACGTTCGTGACAGCATGATGTCACGTATGACCGCTTTCACCGACCACCCCTGGGCGATGAAGCGGAGCGCCAGCCAGTCGAGCAGCTCGGGGTGCGACGGCGCTTCCCCGGTGCTGCCGAAATTGTCCACGGTGCGGACCAGCCCCGCGCCCATCAGGTGGTGCCAGATCCGGTTTACCATCACCCGTGCCGGCAGCGGGTTGTCGGGGCTCACCAGCCATTCGGCGAGCTCGCGGCGGCCGCTCTCGCCCGACGCGATCACGGGCGGGGGGGCACCGGCCGCGCCGGCCACGCACAAGAAGCCGCGCGGCACTTCGGGCCCAAGGTTGTGCACATCGCCGCGGATGCAGACGTGGAAGTCACCCGGTTCCTGCTCGTCGCGCACGCCCATCGCGCGCGGCGGCGGCTCGGGCGCGTTCTCCTTGAGCTTGCGGAGCCGCCCCTCGAGCTCCTTGACGTCCCGCTGGAGCTCGGCGATGCGCGGAGCCGAGGCGGCGTCGTCCCCTTGCGGCGGCGCGCCACCTGACGCGGCGGTGCGCGGACCGGCAGTGCCCGGCGCGATCGTCTGCGCGGCGTCGCCCGCCGGCTTGTCGAGCAGCTCGACCGCGACGAACTGCACGGCATCGACGATCACGTGGCCGGTGGTCCCCTCGTTCGAGATCACCACCGCGTCGCTTGTTCCCGCCGGGAACCGCCAGCGCCCGAGCGCGACGAACCGGTGGTCGATCGGCGGCGCCTGGCGCTCGTCGACCTGCACGGTGTCTTCGTCGTCCGCGTGACGCACGGTCACCGGCACGCTGGGCGAGCGGTTGCTGCCATGCGTGTACGAGAAGCGAACCTCGTACACGCCGGCGCTCGCGAGCGTGACCGGAAACGTGACGCTCTTCTCCCCCTTGCCGCTCGCTCCGTCATGGATGTACCCCTCGCCGACATAGCCGGGGTTGAACGTTGACCGCGTCCAGCTGCCGACGATCTTCGCCTGCGTGTCGTCCACTACGACACCGACCAGCTGGCCCGCGCCGGTTGCGATCCATCGCGCCTGGAGCTTCTTGAGCTCCGCTCGGGCCGCGTTGATCCCGGCCTCGGCCTCGGCAACCGCTCGCCGCTGGTTGTCAAGCTCGATGCGGCGCTCGTCGCTCATGGGCAGCTCGTGCTGCTCGAAACCCGACACGTTGCCGGGTGTGAGCGACTTGGTGCTCCGCAAGATACCGGCCAGCGCATAGTAGTCGGCCGTCGGAATGGGATCGAACTTGTGATCGTGGCAACGGGCGCAGCCGAGCGTCATGCCGAGCAGCGCCCGGCCCACGGCCTCGATCTGCTCGTCGGCCACGTCCATGCGCAGGAGCTCCTTGTCCTGCAGCTCGTAGTTGTGAGCGCCCAGCATGAGGAACCCGGTCGCGATGAGTTGCCGGGCGCGCTGGTCCGGGTTGTCGAACGGCAGGAGGTCGCCCGCGATCTGCGCGCGGATGAACTGCGGGTAGGGCGTGTCCCGGTTGAACGAATCGATGACGTAATCGCGGTAGCGCCAGGCATCGGGGAAGAGCAGGCTGCGGCCGCCGCCGCTCGAATCGGCGTAGCGAACGACGTCCAGCCAGTGCCGGCCCCAGCGCGCGCCGAACTGCGGGGAATCGAGCAGCCGGTCGATCCATCGCGCGACGGCGTCCGCCGAATCGTCTTGTACAAACGCGTCGATCGCGGCGACCGGCGGGGGCAGCCCGACCAGATCGAAGTAGATGCGGCGGATCAGCGTGCGGCGGTCCGCATCACGCGTCGGGTGGCGACCCTCCTGCTCGAGCCGGGCCAGGATGAAGCGGTCGATGTCGCTCTTCGGCCAGCCAGTGTCTCGCACCGCGGGGGAAGCCGCGGGGCGCGGCGGCTGGAAGGCCCAGAACCCGCGGCCGGCCTCGAGATCGGCCGAGGCGGCCGGCCGGATCGAAACAGCGCCGACTAGCACGGCGATCAGGGATCGGCCAAATCGATTCATGAACCGCTCGCCTGGTGCGGGGCTGGTCCGAGTTCGCTGGCGCGCGCACGGCCGGGTGCGTTCGACCGCAACCACCTATCTTACCCGCGTTTCACCGAACGTTCGAGCCGGCGCCCTGGCCCGGATGATTCACGAGCCTGGGAAAGGCGTACACAGTGTCGGAGTGAAGCCTGATGCGCCAGCGAAAGAACTCATTCAGGTCAATTCGCTTGCGCGTCAGGCTTCAAAGGAAGTGTGACGGAGTACGAGGTGGTAGTGTCCTGATTTGTGGTGAAATGGGCTGGCACATCCCTGAGCAGTCCCCTTCGCGCGGTGGCTCCGTTCTGTCAGCATGACGCCAATGCGAGAAGTTGGGAACGGCGGCAAATGGAAGACGGTCCTGCGTGCGCTGGCGCACCGCAACTTCCTGCTTTTCTTCATCGGCCAGAGCATTTCGCTCGTCGGCACCTGGCTGCAACAGACGGCGATGATCTGGATGGTCTATCGCCTCTCGAAATCGGCGTTCCTCCTGGGGCTGGTCGGGTTCGCGGGGCAGATTCCCACGTTCTTCCTGGCCCCGGTCGCCGGCGTCGTCAGCGACTCGTGGAACCGGCAGCGCATTTTGCTGGTGACGCAAACGCTCGCCATGGTCCAGGCGTTCCTGCTGGCCGTGCTGACGCTGGCCGGGGTCATCGCCGTCTGGCACATTATGGCGCTCAGCGTGTTTCTCGGTGTCGTGAACGCTTTTGACATCACCACGCGCCAGGCGTTCATGACCGACATGGTGGATCGCAAGGAAGACTGGGCGAACGCCATCGCCCTGAACTCGTCCATGGTCAACGGCGCGCGGCTGGTCGGCCCGTCGCTGGCCGGCATCCTGATCGCGCTGATGGGCGAGGGAATTTGCTTCCTGCTCAACGGCGTCAGCTACATCGCAGTCATCGTGGCGCTGGCGGCCATGCGGGTGCCGCAGCGCCCGAGCCGAAAGCGGCCCCGCATGCTGCGCAGCCTGCGCGAGGGGTTCGCCTACGCGTTCCGGTTCGCGCCGATCCGTGCGATCCTGCTCATGCTCGGGCTTGTGAGTCTGGTGGGCATGCCGTACGTCGTGCTGATGCCGGTCTTCGCATCGGAGGTCCTCGGAGGCGGTCCGGACACGCTCGGTCTGTTGATGGGGGCCTCGGGGCTGGGTGCTCTGGGCGCGGCGATCTATCTCGCGTCACGGCAGAGCGTGCTCGGACTGGGCCGGCACATCGCGCTCGGCGCCGCCGTCTTTGCGCTCGGCATGATCGCGTTCTCATTCTCGCGTGCGATGTTGCTCTCCGTGCTCACGCTGTGCGTGAGCGGGTTCGCCATGATGGTGCACATCGCCGCCAGCAACACCGTGTTGCAGACCGTGGTAGAGGAGGACAAGCGGGGGCGGGTGATGAGCCTCTACACCATGGCGTTCATGGGGATGGCACCGCTTGGGAGCCTGCTGGCCGGTGCTATGGCGGAGCTGATCGGTGCCCCGGCCACCCTGCGGATCTGTGCTGCCTTCTGCCTGGCCGGTGCGGCGATGTTTGCCCGCAAGCTCCCGTCGCTCCGCGCGATGGTACGCCCGCTGTACGTGGAAAAGGGGATCATCTCGGAGGTGGCGTCGGGCATTCATTCGGCGGCGGATCTCGCGGTTCCGCCCGAGCAGGGTTAGGGCCCGTCAAAAAATAACCAGGTCTTCGGACTGTGTAGTGGGTGACTGGGGGCTTTGCCCCCAGACGCGGCAGAGCCACGGAGTGGCGGGCGACGCGAAAACAAACCCGTCTTACTTGGGTGCCGGCGCGGAGAGGAACTGCTCGATGTTCAGCTCGACGGCAGCTCCGCGCCGCGGCGCGCCGAGCCCCTCGAGCGGGTGGTCGCCATTGTGATAGCGGTGGCACTCGGTACAGGCGAAGCCGGCCCCACCCCCCCGATCGCTCGCGAGCGCCTGGGCGGGAGCGTGGCAGCGCCGGCAAACGGCGATGCCGGGCAGTAGAACGTCTGAGCTTTTCACCGATGCCTGGGGGCTGTCGGGGTAGGCACCACCATGACAGTCGCGGCAGCTCACGGCACGGTGCGCGGCGTGATCGAACGTCGCGTGGCGGTACCAGACGGTCGGCACATCGGTAGGCAGGACTTGCTCCGGAACGACGGCGCCGGCCTGTCGCTCGAACGCGTGGCACTCGGCGCAGGTGGTCTGACCAAGAAAGAGGAGTCGCCCTGCGGTGGCGACCTTGCGCTCGATCGCGTCGCGTGCCTTGTTCTGTTGCTCGCTCGACGGCCCGGGCATCGTGCGCGTGGCAGCGGGACGGTCCAACGACTCGGGGTGCTCCAGCAGGTATTGCGCCGCATAGGTGTTCTCGAGAAAGTCCTGCACGGCGTCGGGCGCGAGCGGGTGCGGCACGGTGCGGCCGGCCAGCTCGGTGTCGAACGTGAGTGGATGGCAGGCACGGCAGTGCTCGTCGTAGCGGATCGGCAGCATGTAGGCCCCGCGCGGGCGTGCCGGCTGCGGGCGGCTCGCGGCGTGCTCGGCCGCCTCGCTCGCGTGGGCGTTGTCCAGCTGGTGGCAGGCGGCGCAGCTGAGCTGCACGGCGGCACTGTCCGGTGTTGCCGCGCCGCTCGCGCCGCGGCCGCGGTATCGTTCGCGCTCCGCGGCCGGGATGTCGGCCAGGGTGAACGAGCTGCCGTCGTTCGTAAGAACGCTGCCGTCGTTCGTAAGAACCATGCCGGGCGCCATGTGTCGCGCGTGGTTGAAATGAAGTTTGCCAGGGTCGGTGCCCGGTGATTCGCGGGGGATTTTGAAGTCGGGATGATCGCGATCAAAACGGCCGACGTGGCTGGCGAACTCCGCGCCGGGCGGCCGCGCCTCGGGCTGCGTGTGGGCCGCGAGGTGGTCGTGGCAGGCCAGGCAGTCGGCGTCGGCGATCCGGACGAGCGATGCGTCGCGCCCGCGGTGCTCGCGGTGACACTGCGCGCAGCTCGGCGTGTCGCCCGGCCGCTCGGCGGCGTGGTGCGGCGGACCGGCGTGGCAGGTTTCACACCGCCCGGCGCCGGACCAGCTGGCGGCGCCGATGCGCCGGAACGGAACGTGGCACGCGTCGCACTGCGCGTCCCACACGGCGTGCGCGGCCGCGACGGGGCCGCGCGAGTAGCGCATCGCTTCCCGGTGCGGCCGCAGCATGCCGCTACCCCACCAGCCGATCACCCCAAGGGCCGCCACGCCGGTGAGCGCCCGCTTGACACGCTCGAGCGGGCCCGGCTTCTTGAAGTAATCGAGCGGAATGCGGGCTGCGCGTTGTTTGCCGGTCTCCTGGTTAGGCATAGTTCACCGCTACCAGTATTCGAGCGCCTTCCACGCGTGCAGCGCCATCAGACCCAAGAGCGCGGCCGAAACCGGCAGGTGAATGCACAGCCAGCTGTGCAGCCAGAAGTGCAGACGTGCCTGCCGGTCGAACTGCCGGCGCTGCTCGCAGACCTTCTCCAGCGCATGCACGGCGGGCTCGGCCGCCGGCCCGACCCGGAGCCGCAGTTCGTGGAACGCCCGCTCCGCCTGCTTCGGCATCCGCAGCGTTGATGCGCGCACACCGGACGGTTCCAGGAACGGGCGAACCGTTCGGTGGTAGAACTGCTCGAGCAGCTCAGCGCCCGGCACCGGCTCGCCGGGCAGCACGACCTCCAGCACGCGTCCCTCGACGGCACCGACGCGGCGCATGACCTCGAACGTGATCGGCCGATCGTCGCCCGCAACTGCGGAGTCGCCGTCGCCGCCCTGCGACGCCGTGCCGCAGACGGCGGCGACGAGCCGGTCGGCGTCCGCCCGGATTTCGCCGAGCACGTGGTCGATCTGCGTATAGATCGTTTCGGCGGGCAGCTCGTCCAGCATGACCGTGGGCAAAAGCTGCTGCAGAAGGAGTCCGGCGACCCCGCTGGCGATGACGATGAGGAACATGGCCAGCAGCATGGTGCTGAGTAGACCGCCCCAGCGGAACCCGCTGTGCAGGACGATGAGCGGCACGGTGAGAAGCCCCAGCCAGATGTGCGCGCGCAGCCATGCCTCGGCGCGACCGACCCGCCAGGCGCGCACCATCTTCCGCGGCCAGAGCAAGAACTCGAAGACGATGATCGCACCCCCGACGATGCCGAAGCTCAGGCCGGGCAGCGTTCCGCCCCCCGCGGCACCGGGGCGCCGCAGCCCATCGGCGACATACCAGGTGATCGCGAGCACGGTCGCGGCAAGTGCGAACACCATCCAGGGCACATGTCGCGGCAGGTTGGTCCGATTCACAAGCACGAGAACGTTGTCTCCACCATCCGAGCCCCTCGCAGGCCACAGCGGGCCCGCGAGAACCAGGACTCAATAGCAGCCGGTTGTTTGGCTGTCAATTGCTGAGGCGGAGCAAGCGGCGCTGCTGAATTGATTTGTGGGGCGGCGCAGGTTATTGATTAGCCGGATTTCTGCTCACGGAGAGGAGCTCGATGGGTGCTGTGAAATGGCGCGCCGCGTTGCCGCTCATTGCAGTTCTGCTTGGTCTGTGCTGGGCGGCCGGCTCACGCTCGCTGCGCGGCGACACACCGCGTGACGGCACGCGACTTCCTTCCAGTTCGCAGGTCGCGGCACCGCGTAGCGTCGCATCCGCCGGAGTTCGGGAGTGGGCGTTCGCCGACGCCGCGGCGGCCGACGCCGCTTCCGTCGGTCCCGGCCGGTGTTCCGCGCGCGCGTGCCACGGCAGCATCGAGCCGCCGCGTGACCCGGTTATCTGGAAGACCGCGTACACCACGTGGGTCACGCGCGATTCGCACGCCCGCGCGTACGAGGTGCTCTTCAACGAGCGCTCGGATCGGATCGCGAAGAACCTCGCCGGTTCGGCGCGCGACGATGCAGAGGCGGGAACGAGCACGCGCTACACGCCCGCGCACCAGGATACGCGCTGCCTGGCGTGCCATGCTTTCTCGACGTCGCCGCCCGGCGGGCACCCGGCTGCCGCCGCGGACCTGGAAGGGGTCAGCTGCGAGGCGTGCCACGGGCCGGCCGAGCGCTGGCTGGTTCCGCACACGGCCCGGTCGTGGAAGAGCAAGAGCCCCGAGGTGAAGGAGCGGGAATACGGCATGACGCCGCTCGATGATGTGGCTCGGCGTGCCGAAGCGTGTGCCGCCTGCCACGTGGGAGCGCCGGCGCAAGGCGGCGTCGCCGAACGCGATGCATACCACGACATCATGGCGGCCGGCCATCCGCGGCTCAACTTCGAGCTCACTACCTTTCTGGCCCAGATGCCGCGGCACTGGACCGAGAAGGATCACGGCGCTGATTTCGAGGTCCGGCTCTGGGCGGCGGGTCAGCTCGCCACCGCGCGGTCCGCGTTGCGACTGCTCGAGTCCCGCGTACGTGCCGCGGGCGACAAGTCCACGGCGCCGCCCGGCAAGCGGCCCTGGCCCGAGTTCGCCGAATACGGCTGCTTCGCGTGCCACCACGACCTTGCCGAGCCCAGCTGGCGGCAGCAACGCGGCTACGCCGACCGCAAGCCCGGCTCGTTCCCCTGGGCCACGTGGTTCCTGCCCATGACCCGACTGCTCGCCGAACAGGATCCGGAGCAGAACCGCGCGCTGCTCGTCGAGCTCGATGCGCTGGAACAGCTCATGAGCGTGCCGTATCCCGACGCGGCGGAGGCGGCTGCGCGCGCACACAGCGCCGCCGAGCTGCTTAGAGCGGCGTCCGGCCGCGCGGCGAGCCGGCGCTACGACGACAACACCGTGCGGGCGCTCGTGGCCGCGTGTGCCGCCGCGGCGCCGCGACTGGTCGCTTCGGGTTGGGATGCCGCTACACAGCTCTACCTGGCACTCGTGGCGCTCACGCAGGGTCAAGGGGACCGGCCCATGGCGCAGGCGCTCGAGGTCCTCTACGAGGCGCTCAAGTTCCCCGACGGCTATGACAGCCCCAGCGAGTTCGGACACGAGCCGACGGCGGAGCGGGCGGCCGATTTCTTGCGACAACTGCGCGATCTAGGCCGTGACCGCTAAGGGAGAAATTTATGGCGCGGGCAAGCAGACATTGGCTCACCGACCTCGCGCTCGTCGCGTGTCTGATCGGCGTTGCTCTGGTGTGCGACGCGGCGCGTTGCGTATCGGCTGCGTGCGCGCAAGAGGAGCCAGGGGCGCCGACGAAACTCTACTTCGGCCCCGCAGCGTGCACGCCGTGCCACGCCCGCGAGCAGCCGCTCGAGGACAAGGAGCTCCCGCCGCTTTGCCGCTGCACCGAATACACCATCTGGGCGAAACAGGACAAGCACAAAGAGGCATACAACGTCCTGACGGGGGAACGCGGGCAGCAGATCGGGCGACTGCTCGGCCAGGATGTTCGGGCGGCCGACGCCGGCTGTGTCGCGTGCCACGGGGTCGCCTTGCCCCCGGACAAGCCGGAACTGAAGCACCCAACCTTCAAGCTCGAGGATGGGATCAGCTGCGCGATTTGCCACGGTCCGTATCGGCCGTGGGTCACGAAGCACGGTGCTCCTCTCGAACGCGACGAGTGGCGGAAGTTGAGCCG
>JBGPMX010000016.1:0-16804 GCA_041487215.1 Planctomycetia bacterium
CGCTGCACCTGTCCCTGGAAGGAAGGACCATGTTCCGCACCGCTGCCGCCTCTTCCCGCCTTGGCTGGATCCTGCTGGCCCTCGTCGGTCCGACGCTGGCCCTGCCCGGGCCCCGTGCCGCCACGATGGCGCCTCTTGCTCCGGTCGACAAGCCGGTGGAAGCCCGACATGGCCTGGTGGTGTCGGTGTCGCCGCCGGGGTCGGACGTGGGGTTGGAGATCCTCCAGAAGGGCGGGAACGCCGTCGATGCCGCCGTGGCCACCGCCTTCGCCCTGGCAGTCACCTACCCCGCGGCCGGCAACATCGGCGGCGGCGGCTTCATGATGGTCCACACCGCCCGGACCGGCGAGACCGTCAACATCGAGTACCGCGAGATGGCGCCCGCGGCGGCCACGCCCGAGATCTTTCGCAAGCTGAAGCAAACCAGCCGCGGGCACATGACCGTCGGGGTGCCGGGGACCGTGCGCGGTCTGGCACTCGCGCACGAGAGGTACGGGTCGCTTCCCTGGAACGAGCTGCTCGAGCCCGCCATTACACTCGCCGAGGACGGATTCCTCATCGACGGCGCACTCGCCTGGTCGCTCAACTACGTCGAGCGGCAATCGATCCGCTTCCCGGAGCTGCGCAGCGTCTTTCGCAAGCCGGATCTCACGCGCTGGCAGTCCGGGGATCTGCTGGTGCAGAAGGACCTCGCCCACACGCTGCGGCTCATCGCCGAGACCGGTCCGGACGCCTTCTACACCGGTCCGATCGCCGGGATGCTGGTCGACGAGATCCGGGCGGGCTCGGGGCTGATCACCAAAGAGGACCTGGCCGCCTACCAGGCGAACGTACGCACGCCGATCCACATCACGTACCGCGGCTACGACGTTTACGCCCCGCCGCCGCCCAGCTCGGGCGGAGTGACGCTCGCCGAGATGCTGGGCATGCTCGAGAACTCCAACCTCACCAAGGAGGGCCGCACGTCCGTCGCCGCCACGCACCGCATGATCGAGGTGATGCGCCGCGCGTACCTCGACCGGGCCAAGTACCTGGGCGATCCCGCGTTCAGCGATATCCCGATCGCGCGGCTGAATTCCCCGGAGTACCTCAAGGGGCTGGCCGAGACGATCTCGCCCGACCACGCCACGCCCAGCGAGGAGCTGGGGCGAGACATCCTGGTCGGCCGCGAGGGGCCGAGCACCACGCATTTCTCCATCGTCGATCGCGAGGGGAACGCGGTGTCGAACACCTACACGCTTGAGGAGAGCTACGGGTCGCACGTCATGGTGCACGGCGCCGGCTTCCTGCTCAACAGCGAGCTGACCGACTTCAACCTGCACCCCGGCGTGACCGACCGATTGGGCGAGATCGGCACCGAGCCGAATGTGATCGCGCCGCATAAGCGGATTTTGAGCTCGCAGACCCCGGTCATCGTCCTGCGCGACGGCCAGGTGTTTCTGGTCACGGGCAGCCCGGGCGGGCGCACGATCATCAACACGGTGCTGCAAGTGCTCGTGAACGTGATCGACTTCCAGTTGGACGTTCGCGCCGCCGTGGACGCTCCGCGCCTGCACCATCCGTGGATGCCCGACGTGGTGCAGTTCGAAGAGAAGCGGATCCCCGAGGAGGCCCGCAAACAGCTCGAAGCCATGGGCCATCACTTTGACGTGACCGACCGGCTCGGCGACGCCCACACGATCTGGGTCGATCCGGAGACCGCGCTGCGGCACGGGGCGGCGGACAAGCGGATCGACGGCAAGGCGGCAGGATACTAAAAAAGGTCGAGGGTCCAGAGTCGAGCGTCCAGAGCCAGAACAAAAACCGAACCGCAGAGATCCCAGAGAATCGCAGACAAGAGAATTGGAGAGAAAAACAAAATATCTTTCTTGTTCGTTGTTTCTCTGCTGCTTCTCTGCGTTTCTCGGCGTCCTCGGCGGTTAATTCTTTTCTGCCCCTTACCTTTCGCGAGGGACCCCGTATGCCCGCGCTGCGGCGATGGTTGCGATGGCACCTCGTGCTCTGCCTGGTCCTCGTCGCCGCGCCCGCGCGCGGCCAGCCGACGGACGACGACGCACGCGGCAACCGGCCGCGCGCCTACAAGGGGCGCGTGATCGCACCGGTGATGGGATACGAGGGGGCCGACTGGCTCGAGCGACAGGACCGCGATCAGACCGAACAACCAGAGAAAGTGCTCGACGCGCTGCGCATTCGCCCCGGCAGCACGGTGGCCGACATCGGGGCCGGCACCGGCTACTTCAGCCTGCGGATCGCCCGGCGGGTCGGCTCGAAGGGCCGGGTGCTCGCCACCGATATCCAGCCCGAGATGCTGCGGCTGCTCGGCCAGGGTGCCAGGAAAGCCGGCCTCGACAACATCGAGCTCATCCAGCCCACGCCGGCAGACGCCAAGCTCCCTACCAACAAGGTCGACCTGGCCCTGATGGTGGACGTCTACCACGAGCTCTCCGACCCCGAACGCACGATCAGACAGGTGCGCAAGGCGCTCCAACCGGACGGCCGGCTGGTGCTCGTCGAGTACCGCGGCGAGGACCCCCGCGTGCCGATCAAGCCGGAGCACAAGATGACGCTGCGGCAGGTGCGCTACGAAATCGAGCCCATGGGTTTCCGGCTCGCGGACCTGTTCGAGTTCCTGGTGCACCAGCACGTCATCGTGTTCGTCAAGAACGACGCGCCGGATGCGCCGGACTTCCCCGCCGTACGGATTGCCGGCGCCACGCCGCCCGCAGCCGACGATCTCGGCAACGCCGGCTTCGATGCGCTGTTCAATGGCAGCGACTTCCGCGGCTGGCAGGAGCCCGGCCCGGAATGGCGCGTGGCAGAGGAGTCGATCATCGCCACGGCGGACGCCGACCGGCCCGCGCGCGGCCTGCGCACGACGCACGATTTCGCGGACTTCGAGCTCGATTTTCAGCTCCGCTCTGAGGAGCCGACCGGAATCGCCGCCGTTGCGCTGCGCGACTTCCCGGTTCAAATCAACCCTCCCCACGGCGTGGAGCTTGTGATCGGCGGGCCCGAGGTCCTTTCGATGCACAGGATCGGGCGAATGCGTAGGCGATTGGCGCGCTCGGAACTCGCCCCCGCACTCGTCGTGCCAGGAGAATGGAACCGTTACACAGTGCGCTGGCAGGGGACTCGCCTGGCCGTGGCCGTGAACGGGTTTGGCGTGATCGACCTGGAACGGCCCGGCAATCAGGAGCGCGGGCACATCGTACTTTTGCCCCGCGCGGGCACCGTCGAGTTCCGGGAGCTGTGGATCAAGCGGCTGGTCCAGGAAGCAGAAAAAAATTAACCGCAGAGGGCGCAGAGAAACGCAGAGAAGAGAAGGGGTGTGAGAATGGTTTCTTGTTCGTTGCTTCTCTGCGACTCTCTGCGCTCTCTGCGGTTAGATGGAAATTCTCCGCGGTTTCCCCGGCTAGATTGCTTCGCTTTTCGGAGAGTTGAACCATGACCAAAACGTACCGCGTTGCGGTGATCGGCCGGACGAAACGCGGCGACTACGGCCATGGACTGGACACGGTGTGGGCCGAGCTGCCCCAGACCGAGGTCGTGGCGGTTGCCGACGACAACGACGAAGGCCGTGCGCGCGCCGCCGAACGCACTCGAGCCAAACAGGCGTACGCGGATTACCGCACGATGCTCGCGAAGGAGCGGCCGGACATCGTCGCCGTCGCGCCGCGCTGGCTCGATTGCCACCGCGACATGGTGTTGGCCGCCGCCGAGCAAGGCTGCCACGTCTTCCTCGAAAAGCCGCTCTGCCGCACGCTGGCCGAGGCGGACGAGATGGTCCGCGCCTGCGAAGAGCACCATGTGAAGCTCGCCATCGCGCACCAGACGCGGTACAGCCCGCGCATCGAACGCGTCCGCGAGGTGATGGCCGAGGGGCGGATTGGCGACGTGCTCGAGCTGCGCGGCCGCGGCAAGGAGGACGCGCGGGGCGGCGGCGAGGACCTCATGGTGCTCGGCACGCACATCATGGACCTGATCCGGCTGCTCGCCGGCGAGGCACGCTGGTGCTTCGCCGAGGTCACCCAGGCGGGGCAGCGGGTGACCCGCAGCGAGGTGCGCGAGGGGAACGAGGGGATCGGGCCGCTCGCGGGCGACGCCATCACCGCCATGTACGGGCTGGCCGTGCCCGTCACCGCGACCTTCGCCAGCGTGCGGCCCAAGGGCCCGCCCGGCAGCCGGTTCGGCCTCCAGGTCCTGGGCACGAAGGGGATGATCGACCTGACGACGGGCAGCCTGCCCCCCGTGATGCTGCTCGAAGACCCCTCGTGGTCCCCCGGTCGATCGAAGAAGCCGTGGGTCGAGATCACGAGCGCGGGGGTGGGCAAGCCGGAGCCGCTGCGCGACGGCGGGCTCGGCATGGGCAACGTACTGATCGCGCGCGACCTGATCGCCGCGATCGAAGAGGACCGCCCGCCGCGCGGCAGCGTCTATGACGGCCGGGCCGCGCTGGAGATGATCCTGGCCACCTACGAATCGCACCGCCTAGAGAGGCCCGTGCCACTCCCGCTCGATAACCGCGCGCACCCCCTGACGCTGCTCTCGTAAGCGCTGCGGGCTGAAGCAACCGCAGAGAACGCCGAGAGATGCAGAGAAGAAGCGGAGAGACCGCATCAGAAATGCGGGTTAATCCCAAGGAACAGGGAGAGACGGCACGCTCCAGGCCTGAGCGAAGGGGGCGTTGCAGTCGTTATGCCGGACCGGCTGCGGCAAGAGCCACGCCCTTCGAAGACTCAGGGGCGTGCCACCCAGCGGAGCGCTGGGCTTCTGATTTGCGAGAACGGATTCGGCCGGGATGGCTCATAAACCGCAAACTCTGCACAACGAGCATGCGTCGCCGCTGCCGCGGTCGTTTGCCTCAGCCCGCCCGCTCCGGCCGGCCGACTTTGGTTACGGAACTCCTCCCTCGTCGCAACCTCCGGAAGCCGGGCATGCACGCCCCACGCCGAGCCATCGCAGCCGCACTCGTTTCCCTCTTTGCAGCGCACGGCGCCGCCTTCGCGCAGGACTTCGACGAGCTCAACACGTGCCTCTCCGGCAAGCTTGTTGATTTCACCCACAACCACGGCGGCGATTGCCGGATCTGGTCCCCCGCGCTTGCCATGCGGCGCGACCTTTACGTGTACCTGCCGCCCGGCTATCGCCCCGACCGCACCTATCCGCTGCTCATCTGGCTGCACGGATTCGGTGGGGATGAGCGGCAGTTTCTGCGTCAGGTCGTCGTCGCGCTCGACCGTGCCATCATCGCCGGCGACATGCCGCCGATCATCGCGGCGGCGCCCGACGGCAGCGTGCCGCGCGGCTGGCGCCCCTGGTGTCCCGGCAGCTGGTACATCAACTCGTCCCAGGGCGCGTGGGAGGACTACATCACCCAGGACGTTGTCGGTTTTCTCGAGAGCCGCTTCCCGATCCGATCCGGCCGCGACGCGCACGTGCTCGCCGGCTGGTCGATGGGCGGCTTCGGCTCCTACAACATCGGCATGAAGCATCCCGATCTCTTCCGGTCGCTTGTCGGCATCTACGCCAACCTCAATCTGCGCTACGTCGATTGCGACGGGCATTGGGGGACCGATTTTGATCCGCAGCGCACCGCATGGCTCACCGACCTGAAGTGGCGCTACATCCTCGGCGCCTATCCCCGGTACGGCTTTCCGGTGAACGCGGGGACGGTCTTCTTCCCGGCGTGGGGCAGGGGCCGCCAGGCGATCGAGCGCATGAGCCAGGAGAACCCCGTCGAATTGCTGGACCGGCGCGACGTCCGGCCGGGGCAGTACGAACTGTTCGTGGCATACGGCGGGAAGGACGAATACAACGTCGACGCGCAGATCGATTCGTTCCTGTACCGCGCCCACCAGAAGGCGATCGACGTCTGGGTACGGTACAACCCCGAGGGGCACCACGCGACCGAGTACGTCAACGAGTGCATGCCCGACGTGCTGCACGCGCTGGGTGATCGCCTGCGCCGGCTGCTCCCGGACCTGGAGCCGGGGCCGGAGGCAGTGGCCAGTCGTCCGTGGTCCGTCGTCGGTGGTCCGTAGCCGGTCGCCAGTGTCCGAGGCCAGCGCTGCTCGGTTCTGTTCGACACACTTACGCCGGGGTTCCTGCCAAGTCCCCGGCCAGGGTGCCGCAGGCGGCGGCGATGTCGGCGCCGCCCGAATACCGCCGCACCACGGGCTGCCGCACGTGCCGCGTGAGCGCATCGCGAAACGCCCGCCACTCGTCGGGCTCCGGCCGCCGGTAGCGACCGGTCAGGTCGGTCACCTCGATCAGGTCCAGCCGGACGGGCGTATCCGCGATCAGTTCGCCCAGCGCTCGGGCATCCTCCTCGCCGACGTTGAAGCCGCTGATGCAGACGTATGCGAGCATCACGCGGCCGCGCCCGCGCGCGGCGATGTGGCGGTGCGCCGCCGCCATGACCGCGCGAACCGGCGTCTCCGCCGCCACGGGCAGCACCGCCCGGCGCTTCGCGTCGGTTGCGGCACCCAGACTAATCGACAGCCGGAACCGCCGCCGCTCCCGCGTAAAGCGATCGATCTCCGGCACCAGCCCTACCGTGCTCACCGTGATCGCCGGGCCGGACACGGCGGCGCCGAACGGGGCCGAGAGGATCTCCGCCGCGTCCAGCACCCGATCGTAATTCAAGAACGGCTCGCCCATTCCCATGAAGACCGCCCCGGTGACCCGCCTGCCCTCGCGGCGCACCCCATCGCGTGCCTGGAGAAACTGATCGACGATCTCCCACGTCGCCAGGTTGCGTCGCCGCGGCACACGCGCCGTTGCGCAGAACGTACAGCCCATCGGGCAGCCGACCTGGCTCGACAGGCAGACGCTCACGGCGCCGGGCTTGTGCAGCGGAATCAGCACCGTTTCCACCACCCGGTCGTCCGGGGTCTCGAACACCAGTTTGCGGAAGCCGTCGGTCGGCGAGACCAGGGAGCGGACCAAACGGAGCCGCGGCAGCTGATCCAGACCGGCGACAAGCCTGCGCGGCAGATGGTGCGCGCGGCAAAGCTCGTCGGGCGAGAAAACGCCGCGGCCCACCACGCGCGCCATGAGACGCCGCAGCGTCCCTGCCGTGAAACCACGGGCCACGCCGCGCGCGAGCCAATCGGCGGGGGAGGCGTCGCGCGGATCGAGCGGTCCGGAATCGAGATCCATGAGAGCGGGGCAACCTCAAGAAACAGGGTCTTCGGACATTCGAGTGGGTAGAATCGCGCGACTTCGTGCTCCAGCCGGTACGGGTGCGCCTCTTCTCTGTTGCATCTCCGAAGACCTAAGTGCGTCTGACAAAACCGAGCAGAGCCGCCTTTCGCTCGAGCAACTCGGCCCGGGCAGACGGTTGTTTAGGTTCTCTAAATAACAAACCCGGCTTCGCACGCGAAGCCGGGTTCTCATCGACCTGTTTTCGGGCGCGATCGCTCAGCGCACCGCTCAGCGCACCAGGCGAACCGGCGCGCCCGAGGTGAGCACCCCGCGACCGGCTCGCCGCGCGCCGGGCGCGGCGCGAGTCGAATCACCGCGCTGCTTCGCCGGCATCGGGTACGGCTCGGGAGACGCCTTCGCATCCGGCGACGCCTCGGGCTTCTTCGGCTCGTCGCTCGGTGGATAGCGGCTGCCGCGCTGCGGCGACGCGGGTGGGTACTCGCTGTTCCGCGGTGCCGTCCCCGGCACGACGTCGTTCGGCGTTTGCGGCGCTTGAGGGGAATAGTCGCTGCGGCCCGGCTCCGAAGCATTGTCGGCAGGCGGCGCGACACCCGGCGCCAGCACGTAATTCGTCGTGCAGATCGGCGCGCACGTCGTCACCGGCTCGGTCGTGCAACGCCGCACGTACCGCGTCTCGGGCACCATGTAACTCCGCTCCACGTACTGCGTCGTCGGCTCGAGATAGCTGTGGTAACAGCAGCCGAGTGGGTCGTAATAACTTCGTCGCACGAACGTCGTCTGCGGCTCAAGCTGCGTGCGGGTCGTGTAGGTCGTCTGCGGCTGCAGATACCAGCGCTCGACGTTCGTCGTGGTGCACGCCGTACGGCACGTCGTCCGGGGTACCAGGCACACGGGCGGCGGCGGAGCGGCGGTCGCCGGCGGCGGAACATCCGCGTCCTGCACCGAGACATAGTAGTGGCTCTCGATCACGGAGGACGGCGCGTAATAAGGACGCGTCACCACCTCCGGCACGTAGTAGCTGCGTTCGATGACCGGCGGGGCGTAATAATTCCGCGCGACCCCACACGACACGCACGGGTCCGCGTAGCGCATCGTGTGCACGCGCGAGTACCAGCACGCGTGGGCACGACCGGGCGAGACGGCCAGCAAGGCCAACAAGGCGACACAGGCGGAAATCAAAAAACGTCTCATCGCTTCCTCCTCCGTACTAACCTTCGGCACAACCCATTCAAGCACAATCCTAGGCACCGCTTCTCCCGTTTGTCCAGCGTGTGACTAAACATGCGTGAAGGCAGCGAGGCGGGGGAAGCAAGGTAGGGGGCAATGACGGCACCAGACCACGGAGACACGGAGACACAGAGAAGACAAGGAGAAAAGAAGGCAAGAAGAAAGACAGAGTTCTTGGAGCGCGCCGCCAAAAACGGTGCGGCGAGCTTGTTCCGGTCTTCTTTTATCTTCCCGTTTTGCTCTCTTGCCTTCGGTGGTGATCGTTTTATCGCCGAACGAAGCTGGCCTGTCTCTCTCCGCCTTCTCTGCGTCTCTGCGGTTCGATGTTTTGTCTTCCTTCGTGTTTTGCTCTTCTCTTCTCCGTGTCTCGGTGTCTCCGTGGTGATCGTGCGGGGGGAGATTATTCCGGCAAGCGGACGCGGACGGAAACCGGGAAATGGTCCGAGTAGCCGATGTGACGCAGGAACGTGTTGTCGATCCAATCCCACTCCATCCCCAGCAGCTTCCTCTTGCGCAACATAAAGTCCGGGCGGACGACACGCGCCGTCTTCGGCACCACATCGACACCCCGGCGATCGAGCATCTCAGGGCTCACCAGGACGTGGTCGAAGCCGTGGTACTGCACGCGCTTCTCCTTGGAGTTGTACCATGGGTAGGTCCAGCGCTCACCGGGCGGAAGCGCCTTGAGCAGGTTCACCAGTCCGGCTTGCTCCAGCGCAACAACCGAAGGGTCGCCGTCGTCGTCGTTCAGGTCCCCCATCACGAGCACCGGCACGCGTTTCCCCTCGTAGCCGGGCAGCACCTCCTCGACCAGCTCCACAGCACGCCTGGCGCAGGCCATCCGAATCTCGTCCCCGCCGTCGATCCGGCTCTTCCAGTGGTTGACCAGCACGTAAAACGGTTCGCCACCGTGGGTGAACCGGCAAGCGAGCAGGCCGCGCGTGTGGCCGGGGGTCTCGAAGCTGTACGCGGTGAACGGGAGCTTGGAGATCAGCGCGACGTCGATGCCACGCGGGTCGGTCTCCTCGACGAGCATGAAGTGATCGAAACCATCGCCGGCGAGGTACTGGGCGCAGAGCGTTCGGAGCAGCCCGCGGTTCTCGACCTCGATCAGCCCCACGATATCCGCCTCGAGGTAGCGTACGACCTCGGCCGTCTTGCTGAGCTTGATGTCCAGTTGCCTGCCGGTGAGGACCGGCTCGCCGGGGTTGTCCGTGTCCTTGCGCGTGTCGAAGAGATTCTCGACGTTCCACGCGGCCACGGTGATATCGCGTGCGCGCGCGAGCGACGGCAACGTGAGAACGAAAAGGATCAGCGCGGCCAGGCAGAGGCGTCGCATGGCTATCTCCACCAGTCTTCGCTCCGCTCGTACATCGGGCGGTGGACCGAAGGCCTCGTCCGTGCGGAAACGACGGTTGTGGTGCAGCCGTCCCGGCTGCAATCAGCAGGCGAGACGCCTGCACCACCAGCCAATTCAGCCCGAACGGAGGACGAATTTGACGGCTCAGGCGTTCGCCATCCGCACGATCTCCGCCCATTCGTCGCGCGTGACGGGCATGACCGAGAGGCGGGGCATGCGCACGAGCGGGAAATCGGCGAACTTGCGATGGGCCTTGATTTCGCTGAGCGTCACCGGCCGCGGCAGACGGGCGATCGCCTTCACGTCCACCGCGACGAGCCGCGGGTCGTCCGCCTCCGGGTCGGGGTAGGCCGCCTTGACGATCTCCATCACGCCGACGACCGCCTTCTGGTTACCCGTGTGATAGAAGAACGCGCGGTCTCCTTTCTGCACGGCGCGCAAGTGCTTGAGCGCGAGGTTGTTGGCGACCCCGCCCCAAGCCGTTTTCCTGTCGCGCGCCAGATCATCGAACGAGTAGTGCGACGGTTCTTCTTTGAAGAGCCAGCAGGCCATGGCAGAACCCCGTGCATCCCCGCAGGCAAGCCGACTCGGACCGGACGGCGGAAAACTTGGCTCATCTTACCGGTTTTCACGTCCCGAGTTGCGCAAAAGACGAATTGTTCCAACTTTTAAAGTCCTAACGAATGCAAGGACGAACAAAGATTCCATGGACACCCTTCCTGCGGTCCCCGCGTCGCCCGTTTCGCCGGCTCGCCACCGACGCAGCCCGCGTGTCGGCCGGATGGGCTGGGCCGGTTTCGTGGCCGCGTTGCTCGTCACCGGGTGCAGCCGGCAGTACTACCGGCGCGACGCCGACGAGCAGGCGTACTGCCTCATCCAGGAGAAGGAGGCGCCGGCGTGGAACCTCGGTAACTTCTCGATCTACATGGACCCGCGCTCGCGCTACTTCGACCCGTACGAACCGGACCGGCCTCCGATGCCGCCGGACGATCCCGCCTCGCACGAGATCATGCACGGCGTCTACGGCATGAAGGGATCCAAGCGCTGGCACGAGAACGGGGACATCACGGACCTCGAGAACCCCGGTTGGCAGCAGTACCTCGGCGAGCTGATGCCGCGTGACAAGAACGGCCGGTACATGATGCGGCTGGAGGACGCGGCGCAGTTCGCCCTGATGAACTCGCCGTCCTACCATCGCAACATCGAGGACATCTACTTGTCCGCGCTGGACGTAGCGTCGGAGCGTTTTCGGTTTCAGACGCAGTTCTACGGCGGCACGGCGGTCACCTACCGAGCGAGCGGCCCGGAGACGCCGGGGGGGTCGAGCAGCACGCTGAGCCAACAGAACTACCTGAGCAACGGACCGACCATCGCCGGAGCTCCCCCGCGCTTCGATCCGACCGGCTCGGGCATCCGCGGCTCGAGCGGACAAGCGGGCATGCAGAAGCTGTTCCCGTGGGGGGGCGAGTTGCTGGCTTCATTCGCGAACACGTTCGTGTGGCAGTTCGCCGGGCCGAACCAGACGGTGCGTGCCGACTCGGTGCTGAGTTTCACGTTCCTGCAGCCGCTCTTGCGCGGTGCCGGGCGTCAGGTGGTCATGGAGCGGCTGACGGTGGCCGAACGCGTGCTGCTCAGCAACCTGCGCGAGATGGAGCGCTATCGCCACCTCTTCTTGACAGACGTGGCGTTCGGGACGGGTGCGACGGGCGGCCCGCAGCGGCGCGGCGGGCTCTTCGGCGGTTCGGGCCTCGCCGGCTTCACCGGAACTGGCGGCGGCGGCTTCGGAGGCGTCGGTGAGACCGCCGGCTTCAACGGCCGGGCTGTCACCGGCGGCGCGGCCGGCGCCGGTGGCGGCGCCGGTGCCGGGTTCGCTGGCGGTGTCGCCTCCAACGTCTCCGGCTTCTACGGGCTCGTTCAGCAGGCCTCGCAGCTGCAGAACCGCGAATCGAACCTCACCGCCCAGGTCCAGAACCTGCAGCGGATCGAGGCCCTCTTCGCCGCCGGCCGTATCGATAGCCTGCAGGTTGACCAGGCGCGCCAGAACGTCCAGACCACCCGCAGCCAGTACCTCAACAGTCAGGTCCAGTCGCGGGACAGCGTCGAGAGTTACCTCACGCGCACGCTCGGCCTGCCTCCGAACATTGCCGTGCGGCTCGACGAGAGCGTCCTCGCGACGTTCCAGTTCACGGACCCCCGGCTCACCCGCGTGCAAGCCGCCGTCACCGACCTGCTCGACCGGGTGCGCACCACGGAGCACCCGTCGCGCGAGGACGTGGACAAGCGATTACAAGAGGTCGACGGCCTGTCCCAGCCGATCGCCGAACGGTTTGAGACGGTGCTTAGCGACATCCAGAAGATGGACTCCGTGCGCGAGCGCCGGCGCGCCATCTTGCGCACGGACGCCGAGCGGCAGACCTTTCTGCGGCAGGTCGAATCCCTCAAGAATCAATATCAGGTGATCGAGACCCGCTTCGCTCAGGTGTACCAGGACTTCGCCGGCCTGCGCCGCGAGCTGGGCACGCTGCCCCCGGAAGAAGCGCACCGCCAGCTGGCCGAACACCTGGACGCGCTCTCCGAACTGCTGCTCGAGCTGCCGCTGGTGCAGGCGGGCGTTCGCCTGGAGAGTGTGGTCATCGAACCGGTGCGGCTCGAAGCGGAGCGGGCCTTGGGGATTGCCCTGGCCAACCGGCTCGATCTCATGGATCAGCGTGCGGCGCTCGTCGACCAGTGGCGGCTCATCACCTTCAACGCCAACCGTCTCAAGAGCGACCTCGACGTCGTCTTCAGCGGCGACATCAGTACCATCGATCACAACATCGCCAAGTTCCGCGGCGAGGCTGGCAACCTCTCGGTCGGCCTGCGCTTCGACCTGCCGATCGAGCGGCTCGAGGAACGGAACCTGTACCGGCAATCGCTCATCGACTACCAGAGAGCGCGACGCGGCTACATCCAGACCGAGGACGCCATCCACACCACGATGATCACCCTGATCCGGCGACTCCAACAGTTCGAGGAGGAGATGGAGCTGCGGCGATCCGGCATGCGGATCGCCATCCGCACCGTCGACCAGACGCAGGAGGCGTTGCGCCGCCCGCCCGCCGTCTCACGCACCGGCGCGGCCGCGACTTCCCTGGGCCCAACCGCCGTACGCGACCTGCTGAGCGCTCTCTCGGACCTGCTCTCCACGCAGGACTCCGTGCTGTCCACGTACCTGAACTACCAGCTCCTGCGCATGCAGCTGTACCGCGATCTCGGCCTCATCCGGTTCGACAGCCGCGGGGTGTGGATTGACGAGCCGCTCGGGGACGCGCTGCACGGCGCGGCCGTCGAGGAGCCGTTCGTGCCGCCCGATATACCCAACGGATCTCCGCGCGAGAATGGGCAGGAGACGGGGCCCGAGCCTGTGCCGGCACCGCCGCCCGCAGAGGCGGGAGCGTTGCGGGCTCCGCTCCCCGACGCGGCGAGCCGTCGCGCCGACGATTCGAGCCTCCCGCCGGCGCCGCGCGATGAGCCGGCTGAACCCGAAGGGCCCGGCCCCGAGCTGCTGCCGAGCGACGAGACGCCAGCCGCTCCCAGCGAGGACACCGGCTGGCCCGATCTCGACGCCAAGCGGCGCGTCCCGCAGCAACCGATCACCCCGGTCGGCTGGCGCGAGCACCCGACCGACTGGAAGCCGCCGGCGCCCGCCCCCGTGGCGACCGCGCGCAGCAAGCCCGCCACGCTGTGGGACAAGATCCGCCGCTAGGCGGTCGCGGTACCGCGCCGTTGCATTCCTCACCCCCGAGTTCGGCGCGCTCACGCCCGGGCTTGCGCTTCACCGCCCCTCACCCCCAACCCCTCTCCCCACGCTCGCTCCTGTGATCCATGAGAGGGCTCGCGTGGGGCGAGGGGAGAGGTCTGCGCAAGGAGAGCCTCTCCCATGAGGAGATGATGCGCCGAGGAGCAAACGTGGGGCGCGCTTGCTCCCCTCGCCCCGGCTTGCGGGGAGAGGGGCCGGGGGTGGGCTGATGAAAAGCCCGCGCTTTCTGGCGGGATTTCGGGTTCCGTCCGAACCACTAACTCGGTACGAAACTGTTGCGCCCCGCGCCGCTGATACCCCCCCTTCCCCCCCTTGCCAAGGGGGGGTATCAGCGCAACAAAACCGGCATAAGAACCCGATGCACATTTTCATCAGCCCAGGCCGGGGGTGAGGGGTTGTTGGCAAACGAGAAGACCTTCAGTCGATGGCACGGCGGGCTCGGAGACCCGCGCCGAACCAGGCGCATCCTCTCCTCATGGGAGAGGCTCCCTTCGCGCGTATCTCTCCCCTCGCCCCACGCGCTGCTGCCCTCAGAGATCATGGCAGCAAGCGTGGGGAGAGGGGTTGGGGGTGAGGGGTCGTTGGCAGGCGGAGACCTTCGGTCGGTGGAGCGGCGGGGTCGGCAGACTGGTCAGAGATGCCGCGCCGAACACCCGCACCGCCCCATGGACCACAGCGCCGAGCACGGGCAAGAAGGGGTCGAGGCGGAGAGGCGCCGCAAAGCCCCTGTTCCATGCCCGCTCCACGCGTTACCATAGTCGTGGCTCCGGCCGTCGCCCGCCTGATCGCTCCCCGAGGTCCTCATGCGACCCACACGCCTGCTCACCTGCGCGGCCGTCATCGCCGGCATCACGTTGCCGTGGCCGGTCCGAGCGGGCGACGCGCCCAGCGGCCTGGCGGGCTACGAGCGGCCGTTCTCCGCCGCCGAGCGATCGCACTGGGCATTCCAACCCCCCGTCCGTCCCGCCGTTCCAAGCGTCGCACACTCCGACGGGTGCCGCACGCCGATCGACGCGTTCGTGCTGGCCAAGCTCGAGGCCGCCGGCCTTGCCCCCGCGCCGCCCGCCGATCGCAGCACGCTGCTGCGCCGCGTCTATCTCGACCTCATTGGACTCCCCCCAACCCCCGACGAGCAGCGCGCGTTTCTGGCCGACGACTCTCCGCACGCCTTCGAGAAGGTTGTGGATGATCTGCTCGCCCGACCGCAGTACGGCGAACGCTGGGCACGCCACTGGCTCGACGTCGCCCGCTACGCCGAGTCCAACGGCTACGAACGGGACGGCGCGAAACCGAGCGCGTGGCGCTACCGCGATTACGTCGTGCGCTCCTTCAACGAAGACAAGCCGTACGACCAGTTCGTGGTCGAGCAGCTGGCGGGGGACGAGGTCGATGGATCCAACGCCGAGTCCCAGATCGGCACCACCTTCCTGCGGCTCGGCACCTGGGACGACGAACCCGCCGAGCCCATGCTGGACCGCTACGAGCAGCTCGACGATGTGCTGGGCACGACAGCCAGCGCGTTCCTGGGCCTGACGCTGCGCTGCGCACGCTGCCACTACCACAAGTTCGAACCGCTCTCGCAGGTGGATTATTACCGCATGCTCGCCGTCTTCCAGCCGCTCAAGCGGCCTCAGGAAGAACGCACGGACCTCGACCGCATGGTCGGCACCGACAGCGAGCTGGCGGCGTACCGCCGAGCGCTGGCGAAGACAGAGGCCGAGCTCAAGCCGCTCGACGAAGCGCTCGCCCAGATTACGACGGCGGTCCGCGACCGGCTGTTCGCCGCGGCCGCGAGCGACCCAGCGGCGACCGGCGCGCCCGCACGCGACGCCGCCCGCACGGCGAACGCCAAGCGGACGGCGCTGCCGACCGAGGCGATTGCGGCGTTTCGCGCGGAACCGTCGGCACGCAGCGCCGAGCAGAAGCAGCTGGTGAAAAAGTTCTCCGACCAGCTCGACCGTGAAATCCGCGAGGCCCAGACCGCGGACGAAACGAACCGGCGCGCGGAGCTTGAGAAGCAGGTGGCCGAGTTCCGGGCGCGCCGGCCCCCGGAGCCGCCCCACGGCTATATCTGGTACGAAGAGGGGCAGGCGGCGCCCGCCATGCAGGTACTCCGCCGCGGCGACCCCACGGCGCCCGTGGCCGAAGTTGGCCCCGGCCTGCCGGCCATCCTGGCCCGCCACGACGTACCGCCCCCCGTGCCGACCTCGCACTCGACCGGCCGGCGGCTCTGGCTCGCGCGCTGGATGACCCGCCGCGACAACCCGCTCGTGCCCCGCGTCTGGGTCAACCGCATCTGGCAACATCACTTCGGAGAGGGGCTGGTCGCCAGCGAAAACGACTTCGGCGTCATGGGGGATTCGCCCAGCCATCCCGAACTGCTCGACTGGCTCGCGTGCGAACTGGTTGCCGGCGGCTGGCGGACCAAGCCCATCCACCGCATGATCGTGTTGTCCAGCACGTATCAGCAAGCCGCCGCGTACGGCGCCGTTAGCCCCGGCCTCCGGCCGGGGTCCGACGAATCGGTGCGCCAAGGCGCTGCCACGCGCGCCGATGCGAGCAACGACACGCTCCGGGCAACAGACCCCGGCCCACCCCCCGCGGACCCCGGCCAAAGGCCAGGGCTAAATGCCGCGGCGGCCAGCGACCCCGAGAACCGACTGCTTTGGCACTGGCGCACGCGGCGGCTTGAAGCAGAAGCGGTTCGCGACGCGGTGCTCGCGGTGAGCGGGCGGCTCAATCCCGAAATGGGGGGCTCGAGCGTCTTCCCGCCGCTGCCTCGCGCGGTCCTCGAAGGGCAGTCGCGGCCGGGGGACGGCTGGGGCAAGTCCGACGAACGCGAGGCCGCGCGACGGAGCATCTACGTCTTCATCAAGCGAGTGCTGGCCGTCCCCGAACTCGAACTTCTGGACGCGCCCGACACCACGTCCAGCTGCGAGCAGCGCACGTCATCGACGATCGCTCCGCAGGCGCTCACGTTCCTGAACGGCGAGTTCATGCAGCAGCAGGCGGGGCATCTCGCCGAGCGGCTGCGGCGCGACGCGGGCGACGACCCGGCGACGCAGGTCGCACGCGCGTTCGCGCTCGCGCTCGCACGCCCGCCACGCCCCGAGGAATCTCAAACGGCAATCGACTTCCTGGCCCGGCAGTGCCACCAGATCGAGGCCGACGCCCGAGCGGCCGGCAAGCTGCCCGGCGACACGCAGCTGGCCGCGCTCCGCGCTTTCTGCCTCGTTCTGCTGAACACGAAC
>JBGPMX010000017.1:0-16402 GCA_041487215.1 Planctomycetia bacterium
ACCAGCAGCCCGGAGAGGGCCAGCGCGTTGTCACGCACCAGCTCGGCGTCGATCCGGAAGCGGCTCTGCCGGGCGAGCTCGCGGTTGTACGGGTCGCGCGCGGCAAGCTCGGGGGAGGCGGTCGACGCTTGCCGGTAGGTTCGGCTGCTGACGATCAGCCGAACCATGTGCTTGACGTCCCAGCCGCTGTCCATGAACTCGCGCGCCAGCCAGTCGACGAGTTCGGGCTGCGCCGGCCATTCGCCCTGCGAGCCCAGGTCGTCGAGCGTCTTCGACAGGCCGGTGCCGAACAGCTGCTTCCAGAGCCGGTTCACGAACACGCGCGCGGTCAGCGGATTGTCACGCGCGACGATCCACTGCGCCAGGTCCAACCGGGTCAGCTGCCGCCCTTCGATCGCGGGCGGCAGGTAATGCGGCACGGCCGGTTCGACCACGGGTCCGGTCTCGTCTTGCCAGTTGCCCCGCGGCAGGATGCGGACCGTGCGCGGGCGCTCCAGCGCGACCGAGACCAAAGAGCGCGGCAGCGGGGCCTCGAAATCGTTCAGCGCCTGCTTGGCCTGGGCCAGCCGCGCGCGCAGCTCGAACAGGGCCGGCGTCGTGTTCTTGAAATACGCGGTCAGTTTGGCCTTCTGTGCGTCGTCGCGCCGAGCCGGTTCCAGCTGAATGATGTCCCGGATCTCTTGCGGCGGCAGCGCCGCCGCGGGCGCGCGCACCGGTTTCGGGGCTGACGTGGCGGACAGGCGGAACCGGCCCAGAACGTGGTTGCTGCCGTGCTGCTGACTGAGCGTGAAGCGGAGCACCGTGTCCTCAGCGCTGCCGATCGGGCTGGCGAACTCGAAGCAGATGGCGTTCGCGCCGATCGCGCCGTCCACGGCCCATCCGTTCCCCGGTTCCAGCTTGTCGTCCACGGTCGCGGCGGCGGGAAAGCCGGATTGTTCGAAGGTGGCCGACGCATGCGCCACGGCGACCGGCTGGTTCGCGCCGTCGGCCACGCGGAACTCGGTGAGCACGAAGTTCCCATTGCCCGCGCGGCCCGGGCCCTGAGCCGGCAGCGACGGGTGGGTCAGCACGTCCAGGCGGATGCCGGTGATCCCCTTCAGGTTGGTCCGCGCCGACAGGTGGTAGGTGTCGGTCCCGTCGCGCGGGTTCTCGTTGGCGGACACGGTCCCGTCCTTGTCGGCGGCGAGCCGAACGCCGGCGTCCGACGCCGGCTCCTCGGGGTGCAGAACCACCCAGCGCGCGGCGTCCGCCAGCTCGGCGAGCACCGCCTTTTCCCACGCCTCCTCGGCCGCTCGAAGCGGCGGGGATGCAGCGTCCCATTCGCCTTGCCAGCGGGTGACCGTCCCCTCGAGGCCGGCCAGCTGCTTCGCCTGCTCCTCGTTCGGCAGCAGCATGCCCGGCTCGCGCGCCCCGATGATGGGCTCCTTGATGTCGGCGAAGAATGCCCCCATCGAGTAGAAGTCGCGCGTGCTGGCCGGATCGAACTTGTGGTCATGGCACTGGCAGCAGCCGAGCGTCTGGCCGAGCCAGACAGCGCCCACCGCGCGGACACGGTCGCCCAGCATGCGCGCCTCGTAGTCCTTCGCCTGCGCTCCTCCCTCCTCGGTGGTGAGCAGCAGCCGGTTGAAACAAGAGGCCACTCTCTGCTCCTGCGTGCTGCCGGGCAGCAGGTCGCCCGCCAGCTGCTCGATTGTGAACCGATCGAAAGGTTTGTTCTGGTTGAACGCGTGGATGACGTAGTCGCGATACGGCCAGACGTTGCGCGAGTTGTCCGAGTGGTAGCCGATGGTGTCGGCGAAGCGGACCAGGTCCAGCCAGCCCGTGGCCATCCGTTCGCCGTAATGCGGCGAGGCGAGCAGCTTCTCGACGAGCTTCGCGTATGCGTCCGGGGCGGTGTCGTCAAGGAACGCGTCGACGTCGTCCGGGTTGGGCGGCAGCCCGATCAGGTCGCTGGAGAGGCGCCGCGCCAGCGTGCGGCGATCCGCCTCGGGCGACGGTTGCAGCCCGAGCTTCTTGAGCCGCTCGCGCACCAGGTGATCGATGCCGTCGGGTCCGGCGGGTGCCGCCGGCCGGATCGGGGGCAGATAGGCCCAGTGTCCCTCGTACTCGGCCCCGTCCGCGATCCACTGCCTTAGCACCGCCTTTTGGTCCGGCGTGAGGCTCTTGTGCGAACCGGGCGGCGGCATCACCTGGTCGGGATCGCTGCTGGAGATGCGGGCCACCAGCTCGCTCTCGTCCGGCTTGCCCGGCACGATCGCGCCGTGCTCGAGCGCCTGGTCACGCACGTCGAGCCGCAGATCGGCCTTGCGGCGGTTCTTGTCCGGCCCGTGGCAGAAGAAGCAATTCTCCGACAGGATGGGGCGGACCTCGCGGTTGAACCCCACTCGCTCATGGCCGAACGAGCGGCCGGCCGAGCCGGTGAGGACGAGGAGCGCGGCGGCCGCGGCGAACACGGACCTTGCTCTGGTCTCGAGAAACACCGCGATGCCTCGCTTGTGCTGGAGAGTGGGTTGGGCTTCTCAACGGGCCGCGGGCGGGCGTATTTCACGACGCAGGACGAGCCGGGCGGGTGAGCCGCCCGAGCGCGCGAGCAAGCTCGATCATCTTACGCTAGCCGCCATGCACGCGCGCGTCAAGTTTTGGCGAGGCGCAAGGATCAGAACACAAATCGTTTAACCGCAAGCCGAAGGCGTGCGCGTCTCTCTAACCGCAAGCCGAAGGCGTGGAACTTGGTCCTGCCGCCGAGTATGCTCGCTCGCTGGATTTGTCCTGATGAGGCACCCGGATCAACCTACCGGAGAGTACTGAGGATTCCCTATGCCTGATACGCAATCGCCCGCTCGGCTCGTTCGTTCGTCCTGGTCGCACGGCATCGGCCTGGCGGTGCTGGCCGCCGCCGTGCTCGCAGGCGTTCATCCCGCCCGCGCCGCCGCGAAGCTCGAGAAGGGGGACCGGGTTGTGTTTCTGGGCGACTCGATCACGCAGGCCGGGGCGGCACCCGGCGGCTACGTGACCCGCGTAGCCCAGTCGCTCGCGCACCAGCACCCCGAGCTCGGCGTCGAGGTGATCGGCGCCGGGATCAGCGGCAACCGGGTGCCCGATCTCGAAAACCGGCTCGAACGCGACGTCATCGCCAAGAAGCCGACGGTCGTTGTCATCTACATTGGCATCAACGACGTCTGGCACTCGCTTCAGGGGCGCGGGACGCCCAAGGACGAGTACGAGCAGGGGCTGCGCCGCATCACCCGCGCCGTCCAGGATGCCGGCGCCCGCACCATCCTCTGCACGCCCAGCGTCATCGGCGAGAAGCCGGACGGCAGCAACGCGCTGGACGCGATGCTCGATGACTACGCCGCAGTCAGCCGCCGTGTTGCGGCGGACACCCACTCGCAGCTGCTCGATCTGCGCAAGGCGTTCCTGGCGTACCTGCGCACGCACAACCCGGACAGCTCGGAGAAAAACGTGCTCACGAGCGACGGCGTGCACCTGAACCCTGAGGGGAACCGCTTCGTTGCCGAACGAGTGCTGGAGGCCCTGGGGGCGGCCGAGCCGCGCGGCGCCCTCCTGCGCCATGTCGTGCTCTTCAAGTTCAAGGACGCGGCCGGCCCCGAGCAGGTCCGCGAGGTGGTGGATGCGTTCGCGGCGCTCGCCAAGAAGATCGACCTCATCGTGGATTTCGAACGCGGCAGCGACGTGAGCGTGGAGAACAAGTCCGAGGGATTCACGCACGCGTTCGTCGTCACCTTCCGGAGCGAGAAGGATCGGGACACGTACCTGACACACCCGGCACACCAGGAGTTCGTCAAGCTGGTCGGCCCGCGCCTGGACAAGGTGCTCGTGTTCGATTACCGGGTCGAGCGCTAACCGGTTTCGATCCACTCCAGGACGCGCAGTCACTGTCATCCTGAGTGAAGCGAGGTACGAGCGCAGCGAAGGATCTGGTTACGATTACATCGCCGCCACTTCATCCCTCTTCTTACCGGAGTGCCTCATGAAACGCTGGCTCGCGGTGGTCTGGCTGGCTGTTCCGCTCAGTCTCGTGGCCGGCCGCGCCCGAGGCGGTGACTCCCCCGCGTTCAGTCGCCAGGAGGACGTGATCTACGGGCGGAAGTACGGCGTGGCGCTCACGATGGACGTGTTCCGGCCCAAGCAGGCCGGCAACGGCAAGGGGGTAGTCCTGGTGGTGAGCGGCGGTTGGTTCTCGGCGCACGAGGCGATCAACCCGCGCTTCGCCGGCCCTTTGCTTGAGCACGGGTACACGGTGTTCGCGGTCGTGCACGGCAGCCAGCCGAAGTTCACCATCCCGGAGATCCTCGGGGACATGCACCGCGCCGTGCGCTTCATCCGTTACCACGCCGGCGATTACGGCATCGATCCCGACGCGATCGGCATCACCGGCGGATCCGCGGGGGGGCACCTCTCGCTCATGCAGGGGACGGCGGGCAACGCCGGCGACCCGAACGCGAAGGACCCCGTGGAGCGGAGTTCGAGCCGCGTCCAGGCGGTCGCCTGTTTCTTCCCGCCGACCGACTTCCTGAACTACGGCAAGCCCGGTGAGATCGCCCTCGGCCGCGGTGTGCTCGCCGGCTTCCGCGCCCCGTTCGATTTCCGGGAGCTCGACAAGAAGACGAACGCGTTCGTCCCGATCACCGACGAGGACCGCATCCTCGAGATCGGGCGGCAGATCTCGCCGATCTACCAGGTCACGCCGGACGATCCCCCGACGCGGATCATGCATGGCGACGCCGACAAGCTGGTTCCCATCCAGCAGGCGGAGACTTTCATCGCCAAGCTCAAGGAGGCGGGCGTCCCGGCCGATCTGGTCGTGAAGAAGGGCGCGGCGCACGGCTGGTCTGACCTGCTCGATGACGTGAGCGTCATGGCCGACTGGTTCGACACGCACCTGGTGCCAGCCAATCGCTGATGCCTGCCACGAGGAAGGCTCAGGGAACCATGAAAGCCACCGGACTCTGATCTCACTCGGTGGCGCTGATACCCCCCCGTCGGACGGGGGGGCAGGGGGGGTATCAGCGCCACCGGGTCCCACGAAGATCGCTGATCTGGATGCCACCCTCCAATGAACGACACGCAATGGGTGGAGTGAGGGAGTCGCTAGATGTGGCAGCTGGCGCCGCCGTGCTTTTCGAGGTAGCGCTGATGGTACTCCTCGGCGCGGTAGAATGCCGGCGCCGGCTGGATTTCGGTGACGATGGGTCGCTTGTACCCGCCGCTTTGTGTCAGCCCTTCCCGAGAAGAGCGCGCCGCTCGCTCTTGCTCCGGCGAGTGGAAGAAGATCACCGATCGGTACTGAGTGCCGATGTCCGGTCCCTGGCGGTTTGGCGTCGTCGGGTCGTGGATCTTCCAGAACAGATCCAGCAGCTGATCGTAGCTCACGCGCACGGGATCGTACTCGACCTGAACCACCTCGGCGTGGCCCGTCGTATCCGTGCAGACGTCCTCGTAGCGCGGGTTCTCGATGGTCCCGCCGGCGTAGCCCACCGCGGCCTCGTGCACGCCCGGAACACGGCGGAAGGCGGCCTCGACTCCCCAGAAGCAACCGGCTCCAAACGTCGCTTTTTCCATCGAAAGTCTCCTGAACCCGTTGGTCATCCTGAGCGCAGCGAGGAACGAGCGGAGCGAAGCATCGCGGCCCGAATCAGAGAGATCCTTCGCCAACCTCAGGATAACAAAACCAGCGTAGCACGCCGACTCAAGGCCCTATCGGGTAGTGGCTCAGTTTGAAGATCGACCCCCCCTTGTCCCCCCCTTAGCAAGGGGGGGAAGGGGGGGTATCAGCCAAACTGAGCCACTCCCCCCTACCGCAGTGCGGGAAGCGTCAGCGGCTTGCCCCGGGAGAGTAGCCCGCAATCCGAGCGAGCAGTAATCTGGGAAGCCGTTCCGTGCTCGCGCGCCGGACTTGGGCTCGCTGCGCTGGCGCGTTCCCGATACCGTGCGACCCGGTTCGCACCTGCCAGGCCAGGACACGATCCGAATGCGATCTCCTTTGGCGATAACGCTCGCCCGCTTGGTTGTGGCGGTCGTCGGCGCCGCGGCGCAGGACGCGCGGGCCGATGACAACGTGCAGCTCGGCCTGAGCCTGCCGCCGGGTTTCGAGCTGACCGAGTTCGCCGATGCGCACCTGGCCAACGACATCTACAGCATGACGCTCGACCCGCGCGGCCGCATCGTGGTCGCCGGACGCGGTTACATCCGTATTCTGGTGGACGACGACGGCGACGGCCGGGCCGATCGCGCGATCGAGTTCAGCGACGGGCCGCGGGACGGCGCGATGGGCTTGCTCTGGGAGGCGGACACGCTCTACGCCACGGGCGACGGCGGCCTCTGCGCGTACCGCGACGCGGACGGAGACGGACGTGCCGACGGGCCGTCCACGCTGGTCCGGGCCATGAAGACCGGCGGCGAACACCACGCGCACGACATCCGCCGCGGGCCGGACGGGTGGCTGTACGTACTGTGCGGGAACATGACGGGCATCGACCGCTCGTTCGCCGAGCTCGCCACGTCCCCGCTCTGCGAGCCCGTGGCGGGGTGCGTGGTTCGCTTCACCCCCGATCTGCATGCCACGGAGATCGTGGCGGACGGGTTCCGCAACGCCTACCGCATGGATTTTGGCCCGGACGGCGAACTCTTCACGTTCGATTCGGACAACGAGCGCTGCGTGTCGTTGCCCTGGTACGAACCGACGCGGCTCTACCACGTCATGCCGGGCGGGCACTACGGCTGGCAGGCGCCGCAGCGTGCCGAGTGGTGGCGGCTCCCCGCGTGCTTCCCGGACACGGTGGCGCCGGTCGCGCGCCTGGGGCGCGGGTCGCCGACCGGGGTGGCGTACTACGGGCACACGCGTTTTCCGGAACCGTACCGCAACGGACTCTTCCTCGCCGATTGGACGTTCGGCCGCGTGTACTTCGTTCGGCTCGATCGGTCGGGTGCGTCGTACACGGGGGAGCCGGGGGTGTTTCTGGCCTCGGTGGGCGAGAACGGGTTCGCGCCCACCGACCTTCGGGTGCACCCGGAGACGGGGGATCTCTGGATCTCGATCGGCGGGCGAGGCACGCGCGGGGGAGTCTATCGCGTTCGCTACAACGGCTCGGACCGGAACGCCCCGGGGGCGGGCGCGGCACCGCGCGCGGCCTCTTCACGCCGTGCGGCGGCGGACGACCGCGGGTTGCTCGAGCAAGCCCGATCCGCCGACCCGTTCGATCGGCGGCACGCGCTCGACGAGATCTATCGCCGCCGCGAGCGGTTCGGCGGCGCTGCGCTGGCGGACGCGGTTCGATCGAACTGGGCGGACCCGGACCGTTACGTCCGGCTCGCCGCGTCCCGGCTGGTCCCGCTCCTGAGTGCCGGCGATCGCCGCGCTCTGCGCAGCAAGGCGATTTCGCGTACCGCGCAGGCGACGTACGCGCTGGGCGCCTGCGACTCCGATCCGGCGGGCGCTTTGGCGTGCGCCACGCGTCTGCTCGCCGATCCGGATGCCGGGCCCCAGCGCCTGGCCGCCGTCCGCGTCGTCCAGCTGGCGCTGGGCCGTCTGCCGGCCGAGCGATTTCGCGGGACGGTCTGGGAAGGATACGCGGCCGGTCTGCCGGCGTCCGCAGCGGTCTCCGGCGACGCGTCGGCGGGTGGCGTCCGCTCACCCAGCCCAGCGTCCTCTCACACCGAGAGGCGTCCCCTCACGCAGCGAAACGCCCCCTCACCCTTCCCTCTCCCCCGCGTGACCCAGGAGCGCGGGGGCGAGGGGACCGCGAGCGCGGGGGAGCAAAAGGGGTCAGGTGCCGGAGCGCGCTCGGCTCTCGCGCGGCTTTTCCCGAGCGGTGACGCCGAGCTGGATCGGGAGCTCGCTCGCACGCTGGGCATGCTGGGCGACGACGGCGCGGACACGCTCCGCAGGATGCTCGACCGCGTCAGCGACGGGTCGGATCCGATCGACGATATCCACTACCTGATTGTGGCGGCGCGGCTGAACGCCGCGCGCACCAGCGGCCAGACGCGGCAGGTGGCGCACGCCCTGCTGGCGCTCGATGCGAAGATCGCCGCACGCGGCCTGCACACGGATCGGAACTGGCCGCTGCGCGTGGCGGAGCTCTATGCCGGCCTGGCCGAGAAGCACGGCGAGCTCGATGCGGCGATCCTGGCGGACCCGGCTTTCGGCCGCGCCGGCCACGTTCTGTTCACGCAGTCTCGCGGGTTCGACCGCCGCGCCGCGGCGGAGATCTTCCTGAGGCAGGCGGCGGGGGACGCGGACTACGAGTGGACCGCGGGCCTGGTCGATCTGGTGGCGCGCCTGCCGGACCCGGTGTGGCGTCCCGTGCTGGGGCGGCACTGGGAGAACTTCGCGCTGCGCGACGCCATCCTGCGCGCGCTCGCACGCGCCCCGCGGACCGAGGATCGAGCGAAGTTCATCGACGGACTGGGATCGCCTCAGCTCGCCACCGTACGCCTCTGCCTGGATGCGCTCGACCGGCTGCCGCCGGCCGATGACCCGGGGCAGGCGCTCGCGCTGGTGCGCGGGCTGCGGCGGCTGCGCGACAGCCCCGAGGAGCGCGCGCTGCGGGTGCGTACCGCCGAGCTGCTCGAGCACACGACGGGGCAGAGCGGGCACGGCGCCGACCCGGCCGCGTGGACCGCGTGGTTCATCGCAGCCTACCCGGAATGGGCGCCGCGGCTGGCCGGGCCGGACGGGGTGGACCGCGCCGCCTGGAACGGCCGCCTGGCACGCATCGGCTGGTCCGCCGGCGGCGCCGACGCGGGCCGCGCGGTCTACGAACGGGTCGGCTGCGCCGCCTGCCACGCGGGCGGGCACGCCGTCGGTCCCGACCTGCGCGGCGTGGCGCGCCGCTTCAGCCACGAAGACCTCTTCACGGCGATTATCGAGCCGAGCCGGGACGTGTCGTCACGCTACCAGACGACGCTGATCGCCACGTCGGACGGGAAGGTCTATCAGGGCATGATCGTCTACGAGGCGGTAGATGGCATGATCCTTCAGACCGGGCCGGATGCGGTCGTCCGCATCAGCGACAGCCAGATCGCGGAACGCCGCGTGACGGAAGCGTCGCTCATGCCTGCCGGTTTGCTGGATAAGCTGACGGACGCCGAGATCGCGGATCTGTACGCGTACCTGAGGGAGCTGCCTTAGTACTCCGTCACTCTTGGAGACGGGAACAACCCATGAGCGTGATCCTGCTGACGGCGGCGCTGGCGCTGGCGGGTAAACCTGAGAGGGCCGCCCGGCCGCCCAACCTTATCTTCATCTTGGCCGACGACCTCGGCTACGGGGACCTCGGCTGCTATGGTCAGCCGCGCATCGAGACCCCACGCATCGACCAGATGGCGCGCGAAGGGATGCGCTTCACGCAGTTCTACGCGGGATCGACCGTGTGCGCTCCGTCGCGCTGCGTGCTCATGACCGGTCTCAACACCGGCCATTGCCGCATCCGGGGCAACGCGCGCGTGAACCTCGCGCCTACGGATCGCACCGTGGCCGAGCTGCTGCGCCAGGCGGGCTATGCCACCGGCCTGACCGGCAAGTGGGGACTCGGCCAGGAAGGCTCGAGCGGCGTGCCGACCCGGCAGGGCTTTGACTTCTTCTTCGGATACCTGGACCAGGCACACGCGCATAACTACTACCCGACCTTCCTGCTGCGCAACGAGGAGCGCGTGCGGCTCGGCAACGTGGTGCCCAACGAGGGGCCGGACGGGCAGGGCGTCGCTAGCGTCAAGGTCGAGTACAGCCACGACCGCATCAGCGACGAGGCGCTCCGATTCATCGAACAGCACAAGGACCGGCCGTTCTTTCTCTATCTGGCGTTGACCATCCCGCATGCGAACAACGAAGCGGGCAAGCAGGGGATGGAGGTGCCGGAGCTCGGGATCTACGCGGAACGGGACTGGCCCGATCCGGAGAAGGGGTTTGCCGCGATGGTGACCCGCATGGATCGCGACGTCGGCCGGCTGCTCGACCGGCTCAAGCAGTACGGCATCGACGACCAGACGATCGTGCTGTTCACATCGGACAACGGGCCGCACCGCGAGGGGGGGCATGACCCGGACTTCTTCGATTCCAACGGGCCGCTGCGCGGCATCAAGCGCGATCTCTACGAGGGGGGAGTGCGCGTGCCGATGATCGTGCGCTGGCCCGGCCACGTGCGGCCCGGTGCGGTCTCCGACCACGTCGGCTACTTCGGCGACTTCATGGCCACTGCCGCGGATCTAACCGGCGTCCGTGCCCCTGGCGATCTTGACAGCATCAGCTTCGCCCCGAGCCTGCTCGGTCGGGACGCCGAGCAGCGGAAGCACGATTTTCTCTACTGGGAATTCTACGAGGGGCGTTCCGCGCAGGCGGTGCGCCAGGGGGACTGGAAAGCGCTGCGCAGCCCGATGCTCTCCGGCCGCATCGAGCTCTACAACCTTGCCCGGGACCTCGGCGAGCACGCCGATGTGGCGGGCGAGCACGCCGAGGTCGTCGCCCGGCTCGGCCGGATCATGGAGCGTGCGCACGTGCCATCGCCCGACTGGCGTGTTCCCGACGCGGCCCGCCCGAAGCGAGCGCCTGCGAACCGCGCCGCTCTCTGACGACGTTTCTCGGGGTAGGGCTCGGTCCCCGGCAAAGACTTCCGAAGTCTGGGCGCCGAGTGGAAGACTTCGGAAGTCGCGGTATCCACCCGGGCAAAGCCGGCTCTGTCATCCTGAGCCGGCGAGGAACGAGCGGAGCGAAGGATCTCGGTAGGATGATGCAATGAGCGGCAAGCGATCACAGACGACCCGTCACACTCGCTCTCCATTGCCCACGTCCATTGAAGAGCCATGGAGTCGCAGGCTCAAAGAGTCGCGCGCACGCTTTGTTGTTCGGCCCGGTCGAGCCGTGTGCCTCGCCATCGTGGTGGGCGCCGCGGTACTCTCGGGAATCGTTCTGTGGGCCAGCTGTCGAAGCGCCGCCGAGGCGGCTGCCGTACCGGACGACATCCTGCGCACCCTGCGCCCCGGCCATCCGCGGCTCTATGTCCTGAACGACGAGCTGCCCGGTGTGCGGCAGCAGCTCGCGAGCGATGCGCTCGTGCGCACATGGCACGGACATCTCCAGGGCGAAGCGCGCAAGATACTCGGGGCCCCGGTGGTCGAGCATAAGCTGGTCGGGCCCCGGCTGCTCGATCAGAGCCGCAAGGCGCTGCACCGCATCAGCACGCTCGCGGGTCTCTACCGGCTCGACGGCGACAGGCGCTACGCCGAGCGGGCTCGGCAGGAGATGCTCGCCGCGGCCGCGTTTCCCGACTGGAATCCGCCGCATTTCCTGGACGTGGCCGAGATGACCAATGCGCTCGCCATCGGCTACGACTGGCTGTTCGACTTCCTGTCCGCGGCGGACCGGGCGGCGATCCGGCGCGCCATCGTCGAGAAGGGGCTCCGCGAGGGCCAGCGCGCCTACACGAAGCGGGACTCCTGGACCCAGGCGCGACACAACTGGAACCCGGTGTGCAACGGCGGGATGGCGGCCGGTGCGCTGGCCGTCGCCGATGAAGAGCCCGAGCTGGCGCGCGAGATCCTCGCGCGCACGAAGGGCTCGATCGCCATCGCGATGCGGTCGTACGCGCCGGACGGGGGGTGGCCCGAGGGGCCAGGCTACTGGGGCTACGCCACGCGCTACAACGTGTTCTACATCGCCGGCGTGCGCTCGGCTCTGGGCAGCGATTTCGGTCTGGTCCGCACGCCGGGCTTCGCCCAGACCGGGGAGTTCCGCGTCCACATCATGGGGCCGACCGGTCGGGCGTTCAACTTCGCGGACGCCGACGAGCAGCCCAGCACGGCGTCCCAAATGCTCTGGCTTGCACGCGAGTTCCGCCGGCCGCTCTACGCCGAGCACGAGCGCCGCACAGCCGGTCGGCACCCGGACATCTTCCACCTCTTCTGGTCGGCGCCGCCGGCGGCCGGACCGACGCCCGAGCCGGAGCTGCCGCGCGATGCGGTCTTTCGCGGCAGCGACGTGGCCTTCCTGCGCAGCGCGTGGGGCGACCCCAAGGCGTTTTACCTGGGCTTCAAGGGGGGAGACAACCAGGCGAACCATGCTCACCTGGATCTCGGCAGCTTCGTGCTCGATGCGCTGGGCCAGCGCTGGGCGATCGATCTGGGCAAGGACTCGTACAGCCTGCCCGCGTACTTCGGCAAGAATCGCTGGAGCTACTACCGGCTGCGTACCGAAGGGCATAACACCCTGGTGATCGATGGAGAAAACCAGGATCCCGCCGCGCACGCGCCCCTGGTCGCGTTTCTTTCGACTCCCGAGCGCAGCTTTGCTGTGGCCGATCTGTCGCAAGCGTACCGTTCCAGGGCGGAACGAGTGCTGCGCGGCATCGCGCTCCTGGATGGCCGCCGTGTGCTGGTTCAGGACGAAGTGCGTGTACGCGAGCCGGCTGAGGTGGTCTGGAACCTTCACACTCGAGCGCAGATCGCCCAGCATGATGGCCGAGCGATGCTGAGTCAGGGGAGCGCCCGGCTCGAGGCGCGCATCCTGGAACCGGCGGGGGCGCAGTTCGAGGTCATCTCGGCCAGCGCCCCGCCCCCGCAGGCGCAGCAGCCGGACGTGCGTAACCTGATCGTGCGCGTGCCGGCGCGAGCGGCCGAGACCCGCATCGCCGTGCTGTTCGCCGCACCGGACGGCTCCTCCCCGAACCTATCGCTCGAACCGTTATCGGCGTGGTTGAACCAGGCCAAGCTCAGCCATTGATAAATTCCTGTCCAAAGGGATTTATTCTGTGGCGCCATCTCTGTCCTATCGGTATATTGTTTTTCCCGCGCGAGGGCCTTGCTGGTCGGGTCTGGCTTGTACGCCTGGCTCGGGGAGCAGCGGCGAACCAGGCAACGGTGCGATTCTCCATGGACCTACGATTGTTGATCCGTAACGCGGATTTCTCTCCTGCAGCGCGCTCCTCCTCGGAGTGCCCCCGAGTCTGCGTCCCCCCGGTTTCCCCGTAATGCGGCGTCTGGAGTTCGCCCTCGGCGTGCTCTCCTCGCCGTGCTTCTCCGTTGATTTCGTTCGTGGATCCGACTCTGACCAGCTCGGCACAACCACCGAAAGGCTGCCATGACGAGCACCACCTTGCGTCCCAGGTCTCGCCCTGTGGTTGCACGCCGCAAACCGACGGAGAAGCCCGATGCCCCTCGGATCGAGCAGCTCGAGGAGCGCTACCTGCTGAGCACACTGGCCGAGGAGTACGGCCGGCTGCCGCTGGCGTTCGAGGCGAACCGCGGGCAGACCGACGCGTCCGTCGATTTTCTGGCGCGCGGACCCGGCTACGGGCTCTTCCTGCGGCCGGGCGAAGCGACGCTCAGCCTGGCGAGGCTCTCGGGGCAGGGGGCGGATGGGTCGGACCGGGCCGTCGTCCGCATGCAGCTGGTGGGTGCGGACCTGTCGGCGCATGCGGTGGGTCTCGATCAGCTTCCCGGCAAGACGAACTACTTCATTGGCGCCGACCCGTCGCAGTGGCAGAGCGATGTGCCGAACTTCGCCCGTGTCGAGTACGACAACGTCTACCCCGGGATCGACATTGTCTACTACGGCAACCAGCAGCAGCTCGAGTATGACCTGGTCGTGAACCCGCACGCCGATCCGGCTGCGATCCGTTTCGAATTCGAGGGCGCCGAATCACTCGAGGTGAACGACGCCGGCGAGCTGGTGATCCACACGGCAAGCGGCGATCTGGTCGAGCATGCGCCGGTGGTATACCAGGACACGCTCGAGGGGCGGCGGCGGATCGCGAGCAGCTACGCGGTCGAAGGGAACGAGGTCCGCATCGAGTTCGCTCCGCACGACACGAGCCGGCCGCTGGTGATCGACCCGGTCTTGTCCTACTCCACGTATCTCGGCGGCAGCGCGATGGACGAGCCGCACGCGATCGCGTTGGATGCCTCTGGGAACGCATACCTCACCGGTTTCACGCAGTCCACGGATTTTCCGGGAATCACCGGCAAACCATCGACCGATGCCGACGTCTTCGTGACCAAACTGAATCCGAGCGGCACAGCACTGGTTTACTCGACGTATCTCGGGGGTGCTGCCACGGACGTTGGCAATGGGATTGCCGTGGACGCCGCCGGGCACGCTTACGTGGTCGGTGATACGGGCGGGGGTTTTCCGGTCACGTCGGGGACCGCGTATCAGACGACGTCTGCCGGGGGCGTGGACGCGTTCGTCGCAAAGCTCAATGGCTCGGGCGCTGTCAGCTATGCGACCTATTTGGGCGGATCGGGCGACGAGCACGCGTACGGCGTCGCCGTCGACTCGTCGGGCAAGGCGTACGTGACGGGAAGGACGAGTTCGACGAGCTTCCCGACACCGGTCGGCGCATTTCAAACTGCGCGATCGGGCAGCGACGATGCCTTCGTGACGAAGATCGATCCGGCGGCGTCTGGCTTCGCCTCGCTGGTCTATTCCACGTACCTCGGCGGCGGCGGTCCCGAGATTGGCTATGGAATTGCGGTCGACGGCGCGGGTGCCGCACACATTACCGGCGTCACCGGCTCGTCTAACTTTCCGACGACCGGGGGGGCGTTTCGGGCGTCGTCCTTTTTGGGCGGGGAGGCGTTTTACACCAAGTTGAATGCGGCCGGCAGCGCACTGGTCTATTCCACGTACCTGGTGAGCTCCGGGAACGATGAGGGGCGTGGCATAGCCGTCGACGCGTCCGGCAATGCGTACATCACCGGCTTCGCCGCGGCCAACGATTTCCAGGCCATTACACCGAGCGCGTACCAGGGCTCGTTCGGCGGCGGCGCGGGGGACGCCTTCGTCGTGAAAATAAACCCGGCGGCGGCCGGCGTGGCCTCGCTTCTCTACGGAACTTTCCTGGGCGGCAGCGCCGGCGAGACGCCGAAAGGGATCGCCATCGACGGTTCCGGCAACGCCTACGTCACCGGCGCCACCAACTCGACCAACTTTCCGACCGCGAACGCCTATCAACCGTCGCACGCGGCCGACTCGGGCAACTCCGACGCCTACGTTGCCAAGCTGAACCCCGCGGCGTCTGGGTCCGCATCGCTCGTGTACTCGACCTATCTCGGCGCAAGCTCGGCCGATACCGGTTACGGCATCGCGGTGGACGGCTCCGGGGCCGCCTACGTCACAGGCAGCACGCAGTCCGCGGACTTCCCCACGGCGGGCGCGTTGCAGTCGCTCAATGCGGGCGGAACGACAGACGGGTTCGTAACCAAGCTCAGCGATGCGACGTTCACGAAGACCTGGACCGGCGCCGGGGCCGATTTCAATTGGAACAACGGCGCCAACTGGACCGGCGGCTCGGTCCCCGGCGCCGCCGACGATGTGTTCATTCCCGATCTGAGCGGCACTCCCACGATCACCTCGAGCGGCACGGTTTCGATCCGCAGCCTGGTGTCCTACGAGCGGCTGGGCATCACGGGCGGCTCTTTCACGATCGCCCAGAGTTCGTCGCTGAACCGCGGGCTCGCGCTGAGCAGCGGAACCCTCACGGCGAACGGACCGCTCACCATCGCGGGGACGAGCACCTGGTCGGGGGGCGGATTCGCCGGCGCTGGCTCCATCATCCACAGCGGCTCGCTGGCCATCACCGCCAGTGTGGCGATGGGATCAACGCCGCTTAGCAACGCGGGCACGATCACTCAGACCGGCGCGATGGTCACACTCAATTCATCGACGATCACAAACCAGGCGGGAGCGTTCTACATCCTGGCGGGGGATGTGACGCTCAGCAACAACACCGGCACAAGCACCTTCAATAATGCCGGTACGTTCCGGAAATCGGCCGGTACGGGCACGTCCGCGCTGGGCGGCAGCCTGTCCTTCAACAACCAGGGGGGCACGGTAAACGTTCAGACCGGCACACTGAGCCTGCGCGGCGGCACCAGCAGCGGCGGCAGCTTCACGGTGGCGAGCGGGAAAACCCTCGACCTGTCTGGCGGGCAAACCCAAACCATCACCGGCAGCTACACCGCTTCGGGCGGCGGCATGATCCAGGTGAGCGGCACGGGATCGCTCGCCGTGGGCGCGACCGGGGCCACCCTCAACTTTCCGCCGGGCATGTTCCGCGTGCTCAGCGGCACCAGCATCGGATCGCCCGGCAACACGATTACCAACCTGGGCTCCATCACGCTCGACACAAGTACGAACAATGTCGTCGTGGGCGGGACGCTGACGAACTATGGCACGATCACGCAGAGCGGCGGCAATCGCATCCGGACGAGCAGCGGGACGATCAACAACCAGGCGGGCGCCACCTACGACCTGGCCGGTGACGGCGGCTTCGACAACCTCGCCGGTACCGGCGCGTTCAACAACGCCGGCACGTTCCGCAAGTCGGCCGGCACGGGCACGTCCAATTTCATCAACGTGGTGTCATTCAATAACCAGAACGGTAGC
>JBGPMX010000018.1:0-16076 GCA_041487215.1 Planctomycetia bacterium
AAGGACTTCGTGGTGGTCTGGGAAGGGGAAGTACCCGGCGACACCGGCGGCATCGCGATGCAGATGTTCCGCCGCGATCCGATTGCCACGGGCAGCGAGTTCCGGGTAAACACGACATTGGCCGGACGTCAGTGGACGTCCGCGGTGGCGAACGACAACGCCGGTGATTTCGTGGTCGTCTGGCAGGCGGCCAACCAGGACAACGCGGACTACAGCTACGGTATCTACGCTCAGCGGTACAACTCGAGCGGCGTGGCCCAGGGGAGCGAGGTCAGGGTCAATACGACCACAAACAACCAGCAGATCCGACCAGCGGTGGCCATGGATGACGCCGGCGACTTTGTCGTGGTGTGGATGAGCAAGCAGTCGGGCAGCGACTACGACATCTACGCGCAGCGCTACAACCCGTCCGGCGTGGCACAGGGCAGCGAGTTCCGCGTTAACGTGACCACGACAAACGAGCAGGGATCCCCGTCGGTCGCCATGGATTCGACGGGGAACTTTGTGATCACCTGGTCGAGCCTTGGGCAGGATGCCCTCGGAACCTGGGGCATCTACTACCGCCGCTACAATGCTTCGGGAACGGTCCAGAGCGGCGGCACGGATGTGCTGGTCAACACGACCACAGCAAACGATCAGCGGATCTCGTCCGTGGCCATGGATTCGGCGGGCGATTACGTGATCGCGTGGACCGAAGCCTATGGCAACAGCAATAGCGAGATCTACTTCCAGCGCTATAACTCCAGCGGCACGGTTCAGGGGGCCAACACGCTGGTGACTGGGGCCGGCGTGCAGGTGGCGCCGGCGGTCGCCATGGACTACGACGGCGATTTTGTCATCACCTGGTCAGGCAGCCAGACCGGGAGTTACGAGGTTTACGCGCGGCGCTACGACAATGGGGGGATCGCGAAAGCGGCCGAGTTCCGCGTGAACACGACGACCGCCAACGCGCAGCTCCTTCCGGCCATCGCATTGGACGACGACGGCGATTTCGTGATCGCCTGGATGAGCAAGGGGCAGGATAACGGCGACGGCAGTTACGGCGTGTATGCGCAGCGCTACAACGCCGCGGGCACCGCGATCGGCTCCGAGTTTCGCGCCAACACGTTCACCACCTATGCCCAGTTGCTCCCCTCCGTGGCTGTCGATGTGGATGGCGACTTCATTATTGTGTGGTCCAGCGCCAACCAGGATCCGCAAGACTACGGCGTTTACGGACAGAGATACACCGCGGCCGCTGTCGCCTCGGTGCGCATCCAGGCGGGCGGCAATCCGGCGTCCGCCGCGCAGGGAATCGGACTCGCTGAAGGACAGCAGCTGGTCGGCAGCGCCGGACGGTTCACCATTGCCAGCCTCGATACCGGCATCGACTACACGCACCCCTCGCTGTATCGGAACATCTGGATCAACCAGGCCGAAGTGCCGGCGTGGGTGCGCAACGCGTGGCGCGATGGCGACGGCGACGGCCGTATCACCATCGACGAGCTCAACGGTCCGCGCAATCGGGGGCATCGCCTCATCAGTGACCTGAACGGGAACGGCTACATCGACGCCGGCGATCTATTGTATTCGGTGGCGCTGGGGGGGTGGGCGGACGGCCGTGACAACGACCACAACGGCTATGTGGACGACCTGGTCGGCTGGGACTTTGTCAACAACGACAACGATCCGTACGACGACAACAGCCACGGCACGCACGGCGCGAGCGTGATCGCGCAGGTGGATCCGCGGGTCGAGCTGATGCCGCTCAAGTTCCTGGCCTCCGACGGCAGCGGGCTGGTGCCGCAGGCCGTGGCCGCCATGGAATATGCGCTCAAGCAGGGCGTTCACGTCTCAGCGGGGGCGTGGAGCGCCAACCTGTCGTCGCCTGCCTGGCAGGACGAGCTGCTCAAGGCGCAGGGCGAGGGGCACATTTTCGTTGCGGCGGCCGGCAACGGCGACCCCGTGCTGCTTGATGCGCTGGCCAGCGTGCACCGGGACAACGTCATCGTCGTGGCGGCGACCAACACACGGGGCAACCTCGCCCGGTTTACCAACGCAGACCGCGACGTGATCGATCTTGCCGCGCCGGGCGCGCGGGTGCTCGGTGCCGTTCCGGGCGGCGGCTACGAGGGCCGCAGCGGAACGTCCATCGCCGTGGACTTCGTCGCCGGAGCGCTCGGTCTGATCTGGGGCGCGAATCCGGACCTCGGGTACCGCGAGGTTGTGGATGCGATTTTCGGCGGTGCGGATCCCGTGCCGGAGCTAGTGTCGGGGGCCGCCCACGGCCGCCTGGATATCTTCGGCGCTCTCACCCTGCCGCCGGTGGACGGGGGATTCAGCGTGCCCCAGCCCCCACAGGCCGGCAGAGACGAGCCGAGCGTCGTCTTCCTGCGTGGCGATGACGGAATCGATCGATCGGGCCGCACGCCCGAGCGGAGCGCGGCCACGTCCCTGCGGACCCCGGCGCACCAGGCAGCCCCCGTGCTCCCGTTGGGTGCGCGTCCGACCAACGCCCCCCCCGTGCCGGCGATCGCCCCGCTCTCCGGTCCCAACCCGCGGCCGGAGCGGGCGAACGACCCGTTCCGCGCGTCGGTGATCCGTGACCTGTTCATCACGGCGCCGCGCTGATGTCGATCGTCAGCTCGCCGCCGCGCGCGTCCTTGACAATATCCCTGGTGGCGGCCGGGCCGAGCAGATTCGCCAGGAACCAGTCCTGCCCGCTGTGCCCGCTCAGCGTGTCCACCACGCGGTCGTCGTGCACGGTGCGCGGCCCGAGCACCGCGGCCCCGTTCAGCCCCGTGGTGCCACCCGCTCCCATCAGGTTGTTCACTCGCGTGACGTAATCCCGCCCGGAGGCCCACTCGGCCAGGATGGCGCCCAGCGCGCTCTCGTTCACGTCGTAATCGGAGCGCCCGGCGATCAGCAGATCATCGTCCGCCTCGCCCTTCAGCTGATCGGCACCGTCGCCGCCGATGAGAACGTCGCGGCCGTTGTCACCGAGCAGCACATCATCCCCCTCGCCGCCGACCAGTACATCGTCCCGGTTGCCGCCGCGCAGCGTGTCGTCGCCCGGTCCGCCGAAGAACACTGCCGCGACGTCCGCCTGCTCCGCGAACTGAACGCGGTCGTCCCCCTCCTGTCCGTAGAAGACAATCCGCTCCACCTGATCGAACGTCCCGATGTTTTGTTTGCCGATCAAGATCTCGATGCCACGGCTCTTGCCTCGCGAACGGACTGAAACGTCATCGCTCGCCGGGGTGCCACCGATCCAGACGACGTGCCCTTTCTGCGCGAACGCGCTTACAGTGAGTCGGTGCACCGCCGCCGCGCTCACGGCGCCGGCGCTGTCCCGTATGGTGAGAACCAGCCTGCTATTTCCCGCGTTGGGATAGGTATGGTCGACTTCGATGGGGCTCGTCCCCGATACGGCCTGGTCGATGAGGCCATCGCCATCCCAATCGATCTGGTAGGTGAATGCGCCGGCTCGATCGATTCCGAATAAATCCTGGGCATGCAGAGTGAATGCGATTGGCTGGCCGCGCACTACCTCAGTCGGCGCGCCGACGAGATGCCTGTGCCAGAGCTCATACCCGTGGACGGGATCGGTTGCAATGAAGAACAGGTTTCCGTTCACATCCACAAAATCGGCTGCGAATGAGCTACCCTGCCCCGGCACGATGTCCTGTACAACCGTGCCCGATTCGGTCCCATCACTCACCCATACCTCTATTCCATGCGTAGAGTCCTGTGCTAAGAAGTAGAGTTGCCCCCCAACGACTGTCAATTGAAACGGCGACGAACTCGGTCCGGCCGCGTCAATATCCTTGACGACATGGGTGCCGTCCGCTGTGCCATCGGTTTGCCAGAGCGAGCCGTGCGTTGCGCCGCCTACGGGATCGAACGTGGTAACGCCGAAGTAGGCCGCTCCGCGGTAGGCCACCATGGTGGGCGAGAAATCGGTCGCGACGTTCAGCCGAGAGGTTCCGCCGGGCGTCCCATCACTCTTCCACACCTCGTAGTGGGTGCTGGCAGGGTTTATTCCCGCGAAGAAAAGGCTGCCGTTGAGTTGGGCCGTGTGCTCGGGGAGCGACACCGCGCTCTGGATCAGGACCGTGCCCGCCTCCGTCCCGTCACTCTTCCAGAGTTCGCCGTCGTGCGCCGGGCCGATCGGGGCGAAGAACACGGTCCCGTTCACATCCGTTATGGACTGGATAGTGGACTCGGGCGACCGGGTTGGATCGATGTCCTTCACGAGCACGGTGCCCGCATTGGTTCCGTCGCTCTTCCACAACTGGATGCCTGCGTGGTACGCGACCGCATTAAAGAACAATGTTCCGTGCGACACGGTGAGAGCCGTTGGGGTCGCAGACTGAGGTCCCGGAAAGATGTCTTTGACCAGAACCGTGCCGGACGATGTGCCGTTGCTCTTCCAGAGCTCGAAGCCGAGTTCGGGAGTGTTTGCGGTGAAAAACAGGGTATTTCCGAGCGCGTGGAGGTTGAATGGCTGCGAGCCGCGGCTGCCCGCACTGATGTCCATGACCATCACCGTGCCGGCTTCCGTTGCGTCGCTCTTCCAGAGCTCGATGCCGTGCACGCCGTCGTCCGCACTGAAGAAGAGCGTGTCGCCCACCACCGTAAGATTCTGCGGCAAGGAATACGCGGCGCCGGGGGCGATATCACGCACCAGCACCGTCCCCTCCTCGCTGCCGTCGCTCTTCCAGAGCTCCGCGCCGTCGACCGGATCGAACGCCGTGAAGAATGCCATGCCGCGAAAACTCACCGTGCCAATGGGCTTCCCCGCGGTGATCCCCGGGGCAATGTCCTTCACGATGTCATAGGCAACCGTTCCTATGCCGGCGACCAGCGCGGCGTCTTGTGTATCGGCGGTGAGTACGGTGCCGGCGGGGTTCTGGCAGAGCGCGGCGAGGCCGGCGCTCGCCGTGTCGCCCGACAGGACGAGCCGGTGCTCGAGCGGCTCGAGACGGATTCGGTCGAGCCGGCGCGGCGACGACGCGGCACCGCGCACGGTCGGCCGCCGGATCATCCACCCCAGGCTGCTTCTCCATGACCATGCCATCGGCGTCCTCTCCAAGGGATCCTCGCGTGCGTCCAGCAGCGCTGCGGAAGCGCGGGCGAGAAGTCGAGATTCTGCGCACGCCATTGTCGCGAAGCAAACGACTTCTGAGCCGGTTGACATTTTGACGACAATGCAATGCTCGCGGCCGATCCGGACGAACCGCGCAACCCTTGGCCGTCTGCGGCGATCCGGTAGCTGCGGCAGCAGACGGCGGGCTCGAGGTGACAGTCGGACGACCGGCCTGGACGGCGGGCGAGCAGGCCCGAGCGAGTTCGTCCTGAAGCTCATGTAATCCAACCATATGACGCAAGACATTGTGCGTAAATGGGTTGTGATTTTTGACACATTGCGCCGCGCTCGCGGCACGGCGCTTGCTATCGTGTGCGGGGCCGCTGGTGTAGGCGAAAAGTGCGGTTCCTGGTAAGGTCTCGCGCGATCGCTCGGATGCCCGGCCCGTGTGCGCAACCGGCGACCACGGCGGTGCGCGGGCAGAGACCTCGGGCGCCCCCGTCGATCGACGCGGGCCTGGTGCGGACCGGCCGGTCACGCTCCGAAAAACTTCGAGTTCCATGGCGTAATGGGTGGACAGGGCGGCGCGCACCCAGGCGCGAGCTGCGAATTGCCGTCGCGCTGCGCGAGCCAAGTTCGGGGCGGAAGCGGTCGTCGCGCGCGCGGGGCATGGCGGGTCGTAGGCCGTTGGAGCTGCTGTTCCCTTGGTGCCATCCCGATCGGATCTTGTCTCTTCTCTGCGGTTCCTTCCGCACAGCGCGCGCGCGCTCCTCCTGGCCGGGGCGGGGGTTGCTCTGGTCGGCTGGGTGCTGGACGCCACGCTGATCCGGGGCTTCCTGCCCGGCCTGACGATCGCTGTTTTCGCTGTCGCTCTGGGCTGGAATGCCCGCTGCTTCAACGCGGGCGGTGCCAAGCGCCGTCGTGCGGCGGGGTGGACTCCGCAGGGCGATCCGAATTCCCTTTCCTTTGTCGGCTTGCGCGACGTGACGTGGACCAGCGATTCCGCCGGGAACACTGTCTTCATCAGCCCGAACATTGCCGCGGTGTATGGCTACACGCCCGAGGAGATCATCCGGGGTGGCCCGGGCATCTGGTTCGGCCAAATTCATGCCGAGGACTGCGGGGTCGTGCGGGCGAAATACGAGTCGCTGTTCTCGGGGAGCGAGCTGTTTGACGTCGAGTACCGGATACGCTGCAAGAACGGCGCCTGGATATGGATTCACGACCGGGCGCTGGCGGTGTACGAGCGTAGCGGCGTGCGCTACGCGGACGGCGTGTTCAGCGACATCACGGATCGCAAGCGCTCGCAGGAAGAGCTCGAGCAGAGCCGGCGCCAGCTGCAGGCGCTGTTCGACAACACGCAGGATGGAATCCTCTTGGCGGACGACACCTGCCGTTGTGTCGATGCGAACCCGGCGGCGTGTGCCCTGCTGGGACTGACGCGCGAAAAGGTTATGGCACGCGCGGTAGGGGATCTCTTCGGGGCTGGTGACGCCGCACAGGCCGAGGCACGCTGGCGCCGTTTCCGCATCGCGGGGGAGCAGAGCGGGGACCTGGCGCTCGTGCGCGGCGACGCCGAGCGGCGTGAGGTCGAGTATCACGCCATGGCTGATATCGTTCCGGGGCTGCACCTTTCGGTGCTGCGCGACGTCACCGAGCAGCGTCGCGGCGGGGCGGCGTTGCGCGCGAGCGAGGAGCGGTACCGCCAGCTCGTGGAACTCTCGCCGGACGCGATCTTCGTCGTGGCGGAGGGGCGGTTCCTGTTCGCGAACGCGGCGACCGCCCCGCTGTTCGGGGTCGCCGAGCCGGCGGCCCTCATGGGCCGGTCGGTGCTCGACTTCGTCCATTCGGATTCTCAGCTCGCCGTGCAGGAACGCATGGCCGAGGCTGCGGCCGGGCAGCGCACCCCGCTCACGGCGCAGAAGCTGCTGCGCGGCGACGGGGTGGCCGTCGAGGTGGAGCTGGGTGCCATCCCGTTCCTACGCGAGGGCCAGCCGGCGGTTCAGGTCGTGGCACGCGACGTGAGCGCGCGCAAGAGAGACATCCGCCAGCGCGAGGAGGCCGAGCAGGCGCTGCGGTCCACTCAGGAGCTGCTGGCCGCGCTCCTGGACTACGCCCCGATGCCCATCTGCGTCACCGACCTGGAGGGCCGTTGGCGACTCGTGAACCGCGCCTGGGAGGACATCGCCGGCCTGCAACGCCATACGATCGTGGGACGCCTGGTCGGCGAGTTCTTTCCGGAGGACGCCACCCGCGAGTTCCTCAAGAACAACCGCTGGGCGGCGGACATCGGCGGGCCGGTCGAAGTCGAGGAGCCGGTGTACACCGCCGAGGGTGCGCGGGTTTTCCAGACCGTGAAATTCCCGGTGCGGGGCAGCCGCGGCGAGGTCGACGCCGTGGGCGGCGTCTCCATCGACATCACCGAACGCCGCAAGAGCGACCGCCGCCTGGGGGCACAGCACGCCGTCGCACGCATCCTCGCCGAGTCCGAAGCGCTCGCGGAAGCAGCCCACCTTATCCTGCAGGCGATTTGCGAGCATCTGGGCTGGGACATGGGGGCGATCTGGGCGGTGGACGACGAGTCCGCGTTGCTGCGCTGTGTCCAGACGTGGCAGAGGCCGGGAGCCGAGGTAGACGCGTTCCTGGACGAAACCCACCAGCGCACCTTCGGCCGCGGCGACGGACTGCCCGGCCGCATCTGGGCGAGCGAGGGGCCAGTCTGGATCCCGGACCTTGGGCAGGACCCCCATCTCCCGCGCGCGGAGTGCGCCAGCGCGCACGCCGCGCGTAGCGCGTTCGGCTTCCCCATCCGCGTGGGCAACCGCGTGCGCGGCGTCATCGAGTGCTTTAGCCGTCATCCGCAGCCGCCCGACGAAGATCTGCTCGACGCGATGAACGCCATCGGCAGCCAGATCGGCCAGTTCTCCGAGCGGACTCGTGCCGAGGCGGCGGTGCGCGAGTCCGAGGCCCTCAAGACCGCCATTTTCAATTCGGCCCTCGACGGCATCATCACCATGAGCCACGAGGGCCGGATCGTCGACTTCAATCCGGCGGCGGAGCGGATTTTCGGGCGCCCGCGCGAGCAGGTCGTCGGCTGCGATCTGGCCGAGCTCCTGCTGCCCGTCACCTACCGCGCGCGGCACCGCAACGGCCTGGCACGCTGCGTGGCGAGCGGGGAGGCCGTCTCGCTGGGCAATCGCCTGGAGCTCAGCGCGCTCCGCGCCGATGGCAGCGAGTTTCCGGTGGAACTAACCATCACGCGCATCGTCGGGCAGGCCCCGCCCCTCTTCACCGGCTACATCCGCGACATCACCGAGCGCAAGCAGACCGAGGAAGCGCTGCGAGCCAGCGAGCGGCGGTTCCGCACCGTGTTCGAGAACGCCGCCATCGGAATAGTGATCGTCGACCTCGACGGCGTCGTGGTCACCGTAAACCGCGCGCGCCACGAGATGCTCGGGTACACCGAGGCCGAGCTGCGCGGCATGGTCTTCACCGAGTACACGCACCCGGACGATCGTGCGCGCGACCTGGAACTGTTCCAGGAACTCGCGCGGGGCGAACGCGGGCGCTACCAGATGGAGAATCGCTATGTGCGTAAGGACGGCACGATCGTCTGGGGACAGCTCACCGTGAGCCTCGTACGCGACGCGCACAGCCTCCCGCAGTTCGCGGTGGCCATGGTCGAGGACGTCACGGAGCGGAAGCACAACGAGCAGGTGATGGCGGAACGAACCCGCATCACCGCACTCCAGGCTGACATCGGTCGTGCGCTCGCGCAAAGCGAAAGTCTCGAGGACATGCTGGCGGCCTGCGCCGAGGCGATCGTGCGCCACCTCGAGGGGGCCTTCGCACGCATCTGGACCCTGAACGAGGCGGAGCAGGTGCTGGAACTCCAGGCCAGTGCTGGAATGTACACGCACAGGAACGGCCCGCACAGCCGCGTCCCGGTGGGGAGGCTCAAGATCGGCCTCATCGCCCAGGAGCGCAAGCCGCACCTCACCAACCGCGTGGTCGGCGACCCGCGCGTGGGCGACCAGGAATGGGCACGCCGCGAGGGCATGGTTGCCTTCGTCGGGTACCCGCTCATCGTCAAGGACCGCCTGCTGGGCGTGCTGGCGATGTTCGCACGCCACCCGCTCAGCCCCGCGACTCTCGAAGCCATGGGCCCGGTCGCCAACGAGATCGCGGTCGGTATCGAGCGCTGGAGGACGCAGGAGGCCCTGCGCGCCAGCGAGGAACAGTACCGCTACCTGTTCGACAAAAGCCCGTACTCCAAGTGGGTATTTGACCCGGAGACGCTCGGCTTCCTCGCCGTCAATAACGCGGCGGTCCAGCAGTTCGGCTATTCGCGCGAGGAGTTTCACCGCATGACCGTGCGCGATCTCTGCCCGGCTCAGGAGATCCCCGCGCTACTCGACGTGCGCTCCGAACTGCTCGCCCACTCGGGTACCAACCAGCTCCGCATGCCGGATCCGCACCCCCGCATCAAGAAGGATGGCACGCTGATCGACGCCGAGATCACCTGGTCCCGCATCACCTTCCGCGGCCGCCCCGCGTTCCTGGCCACGGTGGTGGATGTCACGGAGCGGAAGCGGGCCGAGGAGATGCTGCGCAACGCGCACGCCGAGACCGAGCAGCTCCTGGCATCGATTGCCTCCGTGCTCATCGGCGTGAACGAGCAGGGGCGCGTGAACCGCTGGAACGCCGCGGCGGAGGAGGCGTTCGGCATGCCCGCCGAGGCCGTGATCGGCCGCTCCTTCGCGCATTGCGGGGTCCAGTGGGCGAACGGCGACGTCTTCGACGCTGCCGCACGCTGTCAGGCCGACCACCGGCCCACGCGCGCCCAGAACCTGCGGTTCCGCAGCCGCGAGGGGGACGAGCGAATCCTCGTCACCACCATCACGCCGATCCGCAGCAGCCCCGACAAGAACGCCGGCTTCCTGTTGCTCGGCAGCGATATCACCGAGCACAAGCAGCTCGAGGAGCAACTGCGTCAGGCGCAGAAGCTCGAGGCCATCGGCCAGCTCGCAGCGGGCATCGCCCACGAGATCAACACGCCCATCCAGTACGTCGGGGACAACACCAAATTCCTCTCCGATGCCTTTCGCGACCTGCTCCAGGTGATCGACGCGCACGGCAGGATGTTCGCCGCCGCCAAAACCGGCCACCTCACCACCCAGGTGATCGATCGGCTGGTCGACTCCGTACTCAAGGCGGACATCGGCTACCTTACCGAGGAAATACCCAAGGCGATCCAGCAGTCCCAGGAGGGCGTGGAACGGGTCGCCAAAATCGTCCGCGCCATGAAGGAGTTCTCACACCCAGGCACGAAAGAGAAAGTGGCGATCGATATCAACAAGGCGATCGAGAACACCATCACCGTAGCGCGGAACGAGTGGAAATACGTGGCGGAGGTGGTCGACGATTTCGCCGCCGATCTTCCGCCCGTCCCCTGCCTGCCGGGGGAATTCAACCAGGTCATCCTCAACCTACTGGTGAACGCGGCCCACGCGATCGAGGATGTGCCGGGTCGCGACGCTGGCACGAAGGGAGTCATCCGGGTGACCACACGCGCGCTGGGGGAAGACGCGGAGATCCGCGTGAGCGACACGGGCACCGGCATTCCCGAGGCGATTCGCTCCAAGGTGTTCGACCCGTTCTTCACCACCAAGCCGGTGGGCAAGGGGACGGGGCAAGGGCTCGCGATCGCCCACTCCGTCATCGTCAACCAGCACGGCGGGACGATCCATTTTGAGACGGAGCCCGGCAAGGGGACCGCGTTCGTCATCCGCCTGCCGCTCTCCCCGAAGCCGCGCTGAGCCAGGCGGCCGCCGGAACGACGCCTGCCTCCGTCTCTTCCCGCCGAACCGCTGGCGACGCCACGACCGCCCGGTCCGGCGCCACCCCTAGGGTCGCCCCATGCCCCCTGGCTGCTACGGCGCACCAAGAAAACGGCCGCGCCGGCACCGCGCACCCGGCGAGCGGCCCCATACTCTCCTGGCGGCAAAGCCGCGCCGTTCGCCGCCTCACCGCAAAGCCCCGGCAAAACCCCGCCGCCCGTTTGTCTCGCCCGCCCGCACGGACATCCCGAGCCCCGTGTGCCTCGTGATGCCCTGCCGACCGTGAGGTTGTCCCCGATGAAGCGGATCGTGTTTGTCGATGACGAACCGAACGTGCTCGACGGCCTGCGCCGCATGCTGCGGTCGTTCCGGCACGAGTGGAGCATGGAGTTCGCGGCCAGCGGGGGTGAGGCCCTGGCGCTTCTGGCGCAGGCCGCGTGCGACGTTCTTGTGACGGACATGCGCATGCCGGGCATGGATGGCGCCGAACTGCTCGGCGAGGTGCGCACGCGCTACCCGAACGTGGTGCGTATTGTCCTGTCCGGCCAAGGCGACCGCGATGCGGTGCTGCGGTCGGTGCACGTCACGCATCAGTACCTTGCCAAGCCGTGCGACCCGCAGACGCTCAAGGCCACGGTGCTGCGTGCCTGTGCGCTGCGGGACCTGCTGGCCCACCCTCCTCTGCAAGCGCTGATCTCTCGTCTGCAACTGATCCCCAGCCTGCCGTCGCTCTACGCCGAGCTGGAGCGCGAACTCGCCTCCCCGGAGCCGTCGCTGCCGCGTCTCGCCAACATCATCGCGGCCGACGCCGGCATGACGGCCAAGACGCTGCAGCTGGTGAATTCGGCTTTCTTCGGCATCCACCACTCGGTCTCGAGCCCGACGCAGGCCGTGATGCTGCTCGGCTGCGACACCATCCGCGCGCTCGTGCTCACGGCGCGTGTCTTCGCCTGCCTCGAGGGGCGCGGGTACCGCACGATGCCGGTCGAGTCGCTCTGGAAGCACAGCCAGCTGGTCAGCGGCGTTGCCCGGCGAATCGCGCAGCAGGAGACGGAGGAACGCGCCGTGGTGGACGAGGCGGGAACGGCCGGGCTGCTGCACGACGCCGGCAAGCTGCTGCTGGCCGCCCACCTGAGCGACGCGTACGGGGCGGCCATCGCGGCCGCCGAACAGAGCGGCCGGGCGCTCTGGGAGACGGAGCAGGAGCTTCTGGGCGCAACGCACGCCGAGGTCGCCGCCTATCTGTTCGAGCTCTGGGGATTGCCCGTGCGAATCGTCGAGGCCGTGGCCTGGCACCACCGCCCGAGCGATTGCCCCAACGCGGGTTTCTCGGCGCTCACCGCCGTGTACGCAGCGAACACGGTGGTGCACGAGGTCGCGGGCGAGGGCGGCGCGGCGGCGCGCGGCGACGCGGCGTACCTGGATCGGCTTGGCCTCAGCGACCGCCTGCCCGCCTGGCGCCGCTTCGTGCCCGAGGCAGCCTAGGAAGCGAGACGATGATGAGCGAGCGAATCCTCTGCGTCGACGACGACGCCAATGTGCTGGCCTCTTACCAGCGGCAGCTGCGTAAGGAATTCGAGATCGATACCGCGCTCGGAGCGGAACCGGGCCTCGAGGCCGTGCGCACCCGCGCGCCATACGCGGTCGTCGTTTCCGACATGCGGATGCCCGGCATGGATGGCATCCAGTTCCTCGCGCGGGTCTGCCGCGTCGCGCCGGACAGCGTGCGCATCATGCTGACCGGATTCGCCGACCAGCACACGGCGATCGAGGCCGTCAACGAGGGAAACATCTTCCGGTTCCTCACCAAGCCGTGTGCACCGGAGACGCTGACCAAGGCGCTGGCGGCGGGCATCGCCCAGCACCGGCTGGTGATCGCCGAACGCGAGCTGCTGGAGCAGACCCTGCGCGGCAGCGTCGAGGTGCTCACCGACCTGCTCGGGCTGGTGAACCCGACCGCGTTCAGCCGCTCCTCGCGCATCCGCCACCTCGTGCGCCAGATGAGTATGCAGCTCCACCTCTGCGACGTGTGGAAGTTCGAGATGGCGGCGATGCTCTCGCAGATCGGCTGTGTGACCTTCCCGCCCGAAATCCTCGACGCGGTGTATACCGGCGCGCAGCTGCCGCCCGAGCAGGAGCGCGATTTCGCCCGCCACCCCGCCGTGGCGCGAGCCCTGCTCGCCAAAATCCCCCGGCTGGAACAGGTCGCGGAAATGATCGCGCGGCAGCACGACGTGCCCGAGGTGAGCAAGCCGCCCGTTCCCCCCAGGGACCGCGACGCCGTGACCGTGGGCGCACAGATCCTCAAGACCGCGCTCGATTTCGACCGGCTCATCACCGGGGGGATGGCGCGGCAGCTCGCGGTCAAACAGCTGCGCGAGCGGGCCGACCAGTACGACCCCGTCATCACCGCCTCGCTGGAACACGTCGAGCTCTGCAAGATCGAGAGCGAGACGCGGGTGGTCGAGACCAGCGCGCTCGAGACGCACATGATCCTCGACGAAGACGTCCGCTCGCAGAGCGGCATGCTGCTCGTGACCAAGGGGCAGGAGGTGACCTACCCGCTGCTCGAGCGGCTGCGCAACTTCGCCCTGAACAACGCCATCCCCCCGCGGCTGCGCGTGCGCCTGCCCGGGCGCTCGACCGAGACGGCCCCCGCCGTCGCTTCGACCCCATGAAAACCGCCCCCATGCCGACCCTCCTCATCGTGGATGACGAGCGGAACCTGCTCGACACGCTCTGCCGCTGTTTCCACCGCGCATTCCGCGCGACGCCCGTGACACTGGTCACCGCCGAATCGGCCGGGGCCGCGCTCGAGGCGTTCACGCGGCATACGCCGGACGCCGTCATCCTGGACATCGGCCTGCCCGACATGTCCGGCCTCGACCTGTTCCGGCAGATCCACCAGCGCGATGCCCGCATCCCGGTCATCTTCATGACCGGCGGCGGCACGACCGAGACGGCGATCGAGGCCATGAAGCTCGGCGCCTACGAATACGTGCTCAAGCCGGTCCAGTTCGAGCGGCTCCAGGACCTCGTGGCGCGCGCCCTGGCGATCAGCCGTGCCATGCGCGTCCCCACCGTCGTGGCGCAGTCCGCGCCGGCCGGCTCCGGCTCCGACGTCATCCTGGGCCGCTGCCCCGCGATGCAAGAGGTGTACAAGGCGATCGGCCGAGTCGCCCCGCGCGACGTCACCGTGCTGATCCAAGGAGAGAGCGGGACCGGCAAAGAGCTGGTCGCGCGAGCCATCTACCAGCACAGCCTCCGCGCCAGCGGCGCCTTCCTGGCCATCAACTGCGCCGCGATCCCCGAGCCACTGCTCGAGAGCGAGCTGTTCGGCCACGAGAAGGGAGCATTCACGGGCGCCGACCGGAGCCGCATCGGCAAGTTCGAACAGTGCTCGGGCGGCACCCTGTTTCTCGACGAAATCGGCGACATGACGCCGCTCACCCAGACGAAGATCCTGCGGGTACTCCAGGAGCAGCGCTTCGAGCGGGTCGGCGGCAGCGAGACCATCCAGACCGACGTGCGGCTCATCGCCGCCACACACCGCGAGCTCGAGCGCCTGGTGGCCGCCGGCGAGTTCCGTGGCGATCTCTTCTACCGCCTGAACGTCTTTCCCATCCGGCTGCCGCCCTTGCGCGAGCGCCGCGAAGACTTCCCCCTCTTGGTCGATTACTTCGTGCGGCAGTTCGCCCAGGAACTGCACAAGCCCGTGGAGACGACGGCGCCGGAGACGATGCGACTGCTCGAAGCTCACAGCTGGCCGGGCAACCTGCGCGAGCTGCAGAGCGTGCTCAAGCAAGCGATTTTGCACGCCACCGGGCCGCTGCTCATTGCCGATTTCCTGCCCGAGCACATCCGCACTCCCCGCGCCATGGAGCCGGCCGCACCGGCCGCAAGCGACGATGTCACCCCCCTCTGGGGCAAGTTCATCAGCGAGCGCCTGCAACGCGGATGCACCCACCTCTACGACGAATCCCTGGAGCTCATGGAGCGCCATCTCATCACCGAGGTCCTGCGCCACACCGGCGGCAACCAGCTGCGCGCCGCGGCCACGCTCGGCATCACCCGCGGCTGCCTGCGCAACAAAATCCGCAGCCTCGGCATCACCCTCGAATGCTCGGTGAGCGCGGGATAGACCGGGACTCGGCACGACCGCACCGGTCGCCGCAACCCGCATCTTCGTCACCGCCGCACCCCACGCCGTTCTTCCTCGAGGCCCATACCGCGGACACGGCTGCCGCTTCACGCTCCGCCGCAGCGAGCTAGCGGCCCACCGGCCTCCTCCGGCTTGGTCGTTCGGCGGCCAGCGTGGCCGCGTGCCGCGCATCGCACCAGCGTTCGCGGCACGCCCGCCGTTTTGCCTCGCCCGAAAACCGGGTGTCCCAAGTCCAGGGTATTCCGTGGTATAGGGCGCCCGCCGGTCTCGCCGGCTGCTCGCCATATCGCTCTGGTACGGCCAATGCGTTAAGGGGCATCGGCGAATAAGGCCAACAGCCCGTGGTTGAAGGATTGGACGCTCCTATGTCGCGATCTTTGCTATTCCCGAGGACCCGTTTGGAGCGAACGCCTGCCTGGCGCGGCCGCAACCAGCCGGCACTTGGTGTATCGCTAGATGACATAGAAACGTCACAACCAGACTCTCTCGGCCTTTCGGCCGGCGGTTCGAGTGGAAGGACTTGTCGCAGCGTGTCACGCAGCCTAGGTTTGCTTCGACTCAGAAGCCTCCTCAAGGCCCTTCCAATCCACGAGGGCGTCGATAAAGGCAAACCCGCCGCGAGGTGGGGGCGCAAAGCCATGGGTCTCGCGGCACCGCGAGATTGCCAGGCTGCCGACCGGTTCCGAGCACCTGGTGCCCGGAACCCGCGAGGCGAGGATTGCGGCCGCTATCGATGTCTTTGCTGCCGCCGGTCATTTCCCTCTGAGTTGTTGCAAGCGATTTGCGTTGCTAGGCCGAACGGGACCCCGAGCCAGGCTCGGGATTCCGCCGCGGCTTTCCCATTCGAGGCACGCTGAGGTCTCATGATGGCCCGCACCTGCCCTACGGATCGGCCGCGTTCTCGCTCGAACGGACGCCGAGCGCTCAAGCCGAACGCGTCACGCCTCGGACTCCGCCTCCGCGTCGAGCAGCTGGAAGACCGCCTGATGCGCAGCGTCGGACCGGT
>JBGPMX010000019.1:0-16039 GCA_041487215.1 Planctomycetia bacterium
GAAGGTCTGGCGAAATCCGGGTCGGAGCAGTTCGGCGATCGTATGCGTGCCGCGCGGGATGACCGTCACGCGCGCCGTGTACACGTCGAACTGCCGCCGGCGGTTGTCCGGGTTATCGCCGGTGCTGTTCGAGTTGTCCGCCCAGATCGGGTAGAAGATTCCGCCCTGGAAGGCCAGCCCGGCATAGTCGCCGTATTCCATCGAGCTCGGTGAGATGCCGGCGAAGGAGGTCCCGGTGCTCACGCGCAGGTTCGGCAGGAAGCTGCGCCCCCCGTCGAAGCTGACCGCGGCGAACAGCTGGGTCTCGTCGTTCGGCCGGTCGCCGCGGTACCGGCCCCCGAGATCGTTCCGTGCGTCGTGCCACGACACCGCCACGACCCCGGTCGTCTGATCCACGGCGACGCGCGGCAGGAACTGGCTGTTCGCCGTCGCGTCGTCGTTGACCCGCACCGGGGAGCTCCAGCTCCGCCCGTCGTCGTCCGAGTACTGCAGGAGGACATCGGTGTCATCGCTCTCGTTGAGCCGCTCGTCGGTGTAGACCAGGTAGACGCGGCCGTTGAACGGGCTCGGGCTGCGGTCGTAGGCCAGGCCTGCCTCGGCATCGATCTGGCGGTAGGACTGGGCGGGAATGCCATCGAAGCCGCCGACGTCGCTGTACCGCGCCAGCACGCTCGGTCCGAACGCCTGCGCGGCGCCGAGCCCGTCGGGATCGAGATGGACATAGATTCCGGACGGTCCTTCGCCGCCGCTCGGCGACTGGTAGGTGACGACCACTTGGCCGTCGGGACCGACGGCGATGTCGCCGAAGTTTCCGCCCAGGGAGTCGGGCACGGGCACCGGGGGAAGGAACGCGCCGAACGATCCGGGGCCGTTGACCCGGCCGCCGGCAACGGAAATGGTCCCTTCATGATCGGCGTAGGTGACCCAGACCGCGGCGGTTCCCGGAGTGGCGCCCGGTCCGGTGGCGATGGTCGGCTGGTCATCACCCGGCAGAATCGCGAGCAGCGAGAAGGTCTGCCCCTTGTCTGTGCTCCACGCCACCCGGACGTCAGGGGTCGGTTTCAGCTGGATGAAGGTGAGGAACAGATTCCCGAATCGATCGAAGGCCGCGCTCGGATCGCTCCAGGCCTGCCCCAGACCGTCGCTGCCATCGGCGATGGTGCTTCGCGTCCAGGTCTCGCCGCCGTCCCGAGTCACGGCCATGAACAGGCCGGGCGGGCTGCTGTTCGAGAAGGCGACGATGTTCAGCGGGTCGATCGGGTTGATGGCGATCGCTCCTTCTTCTTGCCTGCCCGCCCGCTGGGTGAGATTCACGTTGTCGCGCGCGGCGACTCCCGAGAACTGGTAGTTGCCCGACGCGTCGCTGCGGGCAACGCCATTGATCGAGCCGTCGCTGTCCAGGTCCAGCCCGATCTCCCAGTCTCCGAGCCCCGGCTCTCCGGCGTCCTGGACGCCGTCGCCGTTCAAGTCGTGGAACTTGTGGCCGCTCAGAATGATCGGCATGGGGGGCGGGATCGGGGTCTCCGCGCACGCCGAGAACTCCGAGGTGTTCCCGGCGGGGTCCGTGGCCGTCGCCGTGATGAGCTCGCCGCGCGCGCCCGCGAACGGCGCGATGAACGTCACGCGCCCGGCGCTGTCGGTGGACCGCAGCGTGGAACCGAGGTATCGCTGTCCCTCGCCGCGACCCGACGGGTCACAGGCGGTGTTGGCGAAGAACTGGAACGTGAAGGCGGTGCCGGCCGTGCTGTCGAGCGTGACACGCAGCTCGCGGCCATCGACGCTGAGCGCGAGTTCCGGTGCGTTCTGGAGGTTATTCGCGCCGGTGTCGACGTCACCCGGGTCGTTGAGCGTGACACCGTCGGGGGCCAAGTCGATGCCCAGTTCGGTGTTGGTGAAGATCGCGTTGCCGAGGATATGGTTGCCGGTGCCGGACTCGACAAAGACTCCGTCGCCGCCGTTGTACGCGATCGTGTTGCCGGTCCCGGCCGCGTCGCCGCCGATCGTGTTGTCGCTGGCCGAACCGGTGATCACAACACCGTGGTAGGTGCCGTGCGCGCCGAACTCGACGCCGATGCGGTTGCCCTCGATTCGATTGCCGGTCGCGTCGGGCCCGTTGATGTAGACGGTTGCCGCCTCAGAAAAGCTGGAGAAGGCACCGTTCCCGGTGATGATGTTGCCCGCCCCCTGGCTCGTTCCACCGATGGTGTTGTTCGGCGCCTGGATCGAGACGCCCAGGCCGTTGCTGAGGGCCGTGGTGCCGGTGGCATCGGTGCCGATGTAGTTGCCCTGGACCAGGTTGCCGGTCGCCGTGGCGCCGGTGATAGACACGCCGGACATCAGGTTGCGCGCCCCGGGGCTTGTGCCGCCGATGATGCTGCCCGGTGCGTGCCGGATATCCACCTCGCCGAATCCCAGGGGCTGCATGCCCGTTGCGTCCACCCCCATGCGGTTGCCGACGACCAGCGTGCCCTCCACGGGATTGTCACCGAGGTTCCCGTCGATGACGACGGACGCCTTGGAGACGCTGGCGAACCCCACGCGCCCGGAGATCAGGTTGCCCGCGCCGGAGCTCGTCCCACCGATCGTGTTGAACGACGCGTCAACGACCACCGCGACGCCCACCCCTTTGTTCAACTCGTCGCCGATCGTCGCCGCATCCGGGTCGATGCTCGTTCCCGTCTTGTCGGTGCCGATGTAATTGCCCTGGACCAGGTTGTCGGTGGTGCCGCTCCCAAACAGGCGCACCTGAGCCAGGTCATAGCCGGCGATCACGTTCCGCGCCGCGGGCGTGGTGCCGCCGATGACGTTGTCCGGTGCGTTCTCGACTACCACGCCGATGTCGTTGTGCCCGTTGCCGCCAATGCCGATCGTGCCCGTCACATCGGTGCCGATGAAGTTGCCCTCGATCCGGTTGCCGCCCCGGTCCGTGATCCGGATGCCATAGGCGAAGGTGTTGATGACCAGGCCTCGCACCGTGGTGTCGCCCGCCGAGATGTCGAGGCCCACGCTAAATGCATCACGTGTGTCCGCCACGCCCCGGAGTTCGATTACCGGAGAGCCGGGTGTGGAGCCCGGCTGGGTGGCGCCGTCGATGATCACCGGATCGGTGATGACGGCGAGTGTCCCAACGCGGGTTCCCTGGATGAGGAACGGGCCGGTGCCGGGGATGTTGAAGGCGATCGTGTCCGTGCCCGCGGTCGCGTTCGCCTGCTGCACGGCCGCGAAGAAGCTGCACTGGTCGCCAGGCATTATCAAATCGGTGTCACAGACGCCGTCGGCCGTGTTGCGGTCATTCTCGAGCCCCGTGCTGTTCACGGTGAACGTAGCCAGCAGCAGCCTGGGCTCGATCTGTTCGACCATGGGGCGCCGCCCGCGCGGACGGGTCCGCCGCCGGCCTCGCAGAAACCTGTGATTCATCATCGTCGCCTCCGCCCCACCAAACGCGGCAAGGGGGAAAGGAGCCCATCGATCGAGGTTGCCGGCACGCTCGAGAGCCTCGCGTAGCCGTGCGGCCCACGGGGCCGGTCTCCGGAGCCGGGGCGCCCCGGTGCCCGGCGAGACGGCGGCTTCACAAATCCTAAACGGACGGCACGGCGCTTCCGGACATCCAGTGCGGCATTTCTTGCGGGGCCGCTGCCGCAACACGAAAGACAACCGGCTGTACCGCCGCGGCGGGTGCTCCGAACTACATGCGGGTTTGGTTGGACGGCCGCGCGGCAGGGCTGTTACATTGGTCTAGCGTTTTCGATTCGGCCAGATTCTCGCGGACGGCGGCGACCGTGGACGAGCGTTCCTTTCACGAGCTCATCGAGCGGGTCCGAGCCGGCGACCAGGAGGCGGCAGCCGCGCTGGTGGAGCACTACGAACCGGAGATTCGTCGCGAGGTCAGGTTCCGGCTCACGGACCGCAAGCTGCGCACGGTCATCGACTCGGTCGATGTCTGCCAGTCGGTTTTCGGCAACTTCTTCGTCCGCGCCACACTCGGTCAGTTCCATCTCGAAAGGCCGCGTCAGCTGCTCGAGCTGCTGGTGACCATGGCCCGTAACAAGGTCATCGATTGGCACCGCCGAGAGCGGGCGCGCGGGCGGGGCAGACGCGAGGGGGTCGCGGCACTGCACCGGCTCGATGGCGATGAGCCCGCGGATCCCGGCCCGACGCCGAGCGAGTTCGCCGGCCACAAGGAGCTGGTCAAAGAGGTCCGGAAGCGCCTGACCACGGAGGAACGAGAACTGGCAGAGGCACGCCACGCGGGCCGCTCATGGGACGAGATCTCGGCCGAGCGCGGAACGAGTCCCGAGGCCCTGCGGAAACGACTGAGCCGCGCGTGCGACCGGGTGCTCGGTGAGCTGGGATTGGCGGATTGACCCATGAGTGACGCGGGAGCATCCCCCCCGAACTCGAGGGCGCAGCCGTTGCGGCCGGCCGGGTGGGGCACGGACCGGTCCGCGGCCGACCCCCCTACGGAGCCCACTCCCGCTCCCGCCGAAGGCTCCAGCCCGCGACAGATTACCAATGCCATCGGGGAAGATCAGCGGCGCCGCTGGGAACTCGGCGAGCGCGTGCGCGCCGAGGGCTACTTCGAGCGCTACCCGAGCGTGCGGCGCGAGGCGGAATGTGCCGTGGACGTCGTGTACGGCGAGTTTCTGTTGCGTGAAGAGCGCGGAGAATCGCCCACAGCCGACGAGTACGCGGCGCGGTTCCCGGACCTAGCCGCGGCGCTCGAGCGCCAGATCACGCTCCACCGCGCGCTCGAGCGGCTCGCGCCCGGTCTGCCCGCTGCGGAGACCGACGCGCGATCCGTATCGTCCCCCCCCAGCGGCGGGGAAACCCAGGCTGCCGCGTGGCAGGGCTTCCCGCACCTGGGCAATTACACCATCGCGCGCATGATCGGGCAGGGGGGCATGGGCACCGTCTTTCAGGCCATGCACCGCCGCATGAACCGGGTCGTCGCCGTCAAAGTGCTCTCACCCAGCGTCACCAGGACACGGGAGATGCTTGAGCGGTTCGAGCGGGAAGTCCAGACAGCCGCGCGGCTGATCCATCCGAACATCGTCACCGCTTACGACGCCGACCAGTCACGGGGCATCCATTTCCTCGTGATGGAGTACGTGGACGGCGTGGACCTGGCGCGTTACGTCGGCGAGCGCGGTCGGCTTCCGTTCGAACACGTTATCGACCTGATCCAGCAGGCCGCGCGAGGGCTCGCCTACGCCCACGGCCGTGGCGTGGTGCACCGAGACATCAAGCCGGCCAACTTGATGCTCGACGCGCGGGGGACCTTACGCATCCTGGACCTGGGGCTGGCGCGCGCCGACGGCCCAGCTCTGGCCGAGAACCATGCGGCCGGCGGCACCAGCGGCGCGCGGACCGATCTGACGCAGGCCGGCTGGGTCGTGGGCACGGTGGACTACATGGCGCCCGAGCAAGCCGCGGATGCGAAGGACGCGGACCCGCGCTCCGACATCTACAGTCTCGGCTGCACGCTCTTCTTCCTGCTCACCGCCCGCCCGCCGTACGCGGGACAGACCAGCACGGAGCGTCTTCAGGCCCACCGGCACGGACCCGTCCCGGCGCTGCGCGCGGCGCGCCCCGACGTGCCGGACGAACTCGATCGCGTGTTCCGACGCATGGTCGCGAAGAACCCTGCGGAGCGATACGCGTCGATGAATGACCTGGTAACCGATCTCGACGCGTGCCGCCTTGCGCTCCAGCCATCGCGTACCGCGCGTCCGCTGTTCCGCCGCCGATCGCTGGCAGCCCCGGTGGTCCTGGCCGCGGCTCTGGTGCTGGCCGGCCTGGGCATTGCCGGCCATCGCTTCTGGTGGCAGCCCGCCCCGGCGCATGCAGATCCGGATGCATCCCCGTTGCTTGCCACCGCACGGCCGGCCGCCGGGGCCGGCACGGACCCGGCGGGCCAAGCGGAGGCGGCGAACCAAGCCGAAACGGCGCGCCGGCAGTGGGCCGAGCTGCGCGAGCAATGGGCAGGCGTGCCGCTCACCGACCCGGTGCACCCGGGAGCCAGCCTCTTACGCGGTCGGCTGCAGGCATTCTGGCACGAGCACCGGGCGACACCGCCCGGACGCGAAGCCGTCCGTTTCGCCACACAACTGGTCTGGCCCTGTGACCTGCTGCGGCAGGAGGGGATTGCCGCGGACGAGTGGCGGGCCGCCGCAGACCGGCTGCCGGCGTCGTCGCACCTGGTTGCGATCCAGGGCGACAGCCGGCTCATGGCCTGGGGCGCGGTGTTTGCGCTTGCTTTCAGCCTCGACGGCCAGCTGATCGCGAGCGGCGACATGGCGGGCGAGCTGAAGCTCTGGGACGCGGCGAGCGGACGCGCGCGGCACACGCTGAACACCGGCCGCGTGTACGCGCTCGCATTCAACGGAGACAGCAGCCGCGTGGCATCCGCGGGCTCGGACGGCACCGTGACGTTTTGGGACACCGCCACGGGCGCGCGCCTGGAATCGCTCGACACCGGCTGGGCACACGCGATCGCGCTCGCTCCGAACGGCGAGGCGGTGGCGACGTGCAATTCCGACAAGACCATCCAGATCTGGGAAGTCCCGGGGGGCCGCTTGAGGCGGACACTCGTCGGTCACGCGGACAGCGTGCGCGCCGTGGCCTTCAGCCCGGACGGTGGAACCATCGCCTCGGCCAGCTTCGATCGGACCGTGCGGCTGTGGGACGCCGCGACGGGGGAGGAACGGCGGCGGCTCGACGGCCACGCGGATCAGGTGCACACGGTTGCGTTCAGCGCGCAGGGCGACCGGCTGGCGTCGGGCAGCTCGGATGGCACGGTCCGGCTCTGGAACGCTCATTCGGGAGAAGAGCTTCACACCTGCCGCGGGCACGGCTGGGAGGTGCACTCGGTTGCGTTCAGCCCGGACGGCAAGACGGTGGCCTCCGCCGGCCTGGACCGCACGGTCCGGTTATGGGCGGTCGAGACCGGCATGCCGATCCAAACCCTCACCGGCCACATCGATTCGGTCCTCTGCGTGGCATTCGGGCCCGATGGCCGGACGCTCGCATCCGGTGGGTGGGATGGCGGGGTGCAGCTGTGGGACCTGGCGCGCGGCGAGCCGCGCATCCCGCACGATCAAGCAATTGGCAAGCTGGCCGCTGTGGCCTTCAGCCCGGACGGTGACCAGCTGGCCGCCGGAACCTGGTCCGGGACGATCCGGATCTGGGATCTCAGCGCGCCCGGCCCTGGCCGCGCGCTCGAGGGGCACGGTGGTTGGGTTCGCTCGCTCGTGTTCCGCTCCGGTGGCACCAGCTTGCTGAGCGGAAGCGATGATCGCACGGTCCGGAGCTGGGACCTCGGGCGCGGCCAGTCGCGCGTGCTGCGCGAGGGCCTCACGGGCGAGGTGCGCGCGGTCGCCACGAGTCCCGACCAGCGCTGGCTGGCCGCCGGGCTCTCCGACGGCAGCATGTTCGTCTGCGATGCTTCCGACGGGGGGATCCGGCACGCGCTCGCCGGGCACAGCCGCGCCGTCCAGGCGGTCGCCTTCAGCCCGAATGGCAGGGTGCTGGCATCGGGGAGCGAGGACCGGACCGTCAAGCTCTGGAACGTGGCGGACGGCAAAGAGATCACCACCTGGGCCTCGCATCCGGCTGCCGTGCAATGCCTGGTATTCAGCCCGGACGGCAAGCGGCTGGCGGTCGGGGGGGGCGAGCTATGGCAGCCCGGCTTCCTGCACCTCTGGGATGTGCATGCGGGCCGGCTACACCGCGCCCTGGAGGGGCACACGCACCTGGTGCGCTCAGTGGATTTTCGATCAGACGGCGCGGCCCTGGTCTCGGCGGCGGATGATGGCCGCATTCGGGTGTGGGACGCCGAGACAGAGACGCTGCTGGACGACATCGCCATTGGTCCGCCGAGCGGCGCGATCTGGCACGTGGTCTTCAGCCCGGAAGGGCGGCACATTGCCACGGCCAACGGCAACGGCACGGCCTACGTGTTGCGCTTGCGGGATCGCTGAACAGCAACCCTCACGGTGCTTCACTCCCCCATCTTCGCAAGGATTCTGTCCATCTCGGCAGCGTTGAAGGCTCGAGCGGTCGTGGTCTCGACGCTGCCGAGCGATCCGAGATGGAGCAGCGCAGCGGTGACGCTGTCGTCATCCGGCGCTTCGAGGATCAGCAGGCCGTCGTATGCGCCCAGGGTCCAGTACACGGCCGTGACCTTGACCCCGATCCTTTTCGCTGCCGCCTTGAACGCGGCAGCACGTTTCGTCGTTTCGCCGACTGCTCTGATGCCTTGTTGCGTGAACTTGATGGTGGTGATGTAGGTTGCCATGGCACCCGCTCCCTTTTTTGGTGGGTCAAGTCGTTGGCCCGTCGCATTTGCGGGCGACTTGAAAGCCGGCAAACGCCAAGGACCCGGCGATGACGACCGCCACCGCACTCAGCCACAAGGGCACGGGCCGGCCGTTGAGAGCAACCTCCCAACGCATGAGGAGACGGACCATCTGAAGGAGCGCAATGACGCTGAAGACGATGGCCGTGGTGAGGATGTAGGTTCGTTGGCTCATTGGCGAATCCCCCAACGTTGCCGTTCACAGGGGCATTCTCGCCTCGGCGCTTGCCCTTTCCAAGCGGAATCCTGCCGTGCTCCTGATCCCGCGCAGAACTACTACCGTTGGAGTCGTCGCGGGACGACCCAGCACGAATCGTGCTTCTTCGCCTCGCCTCGGAATCCCCATCCACGCGCGCCGCCGTCAACGCTCGATGATGCGCGAGCCCGAGTGCGCGAGGCCGGCCTCGTAACGCTTCAGAAAGTCGCGTCGATCCCGGTCCCCCGCATCCACTTCCGGGTTGTAGCCCGTCGTCCGCAACTCGTCCAGGGCATCATCCACCGTCCATCCACAGTACTTGATGCGGTACATGGCCTGCACCAGGTTGCTGCGATTTCGACCTTGCTCACAATGAAAGAACACAGGCTGACACGAAGGATCCGCCAGGATGGCCGCGGCCTGCTCGACCGGCGCGTAGCCATCGATGTGCGCGGGGTCAGCCATCGGAACGCAGAGCCACGTCACCCCCATCTCTTCGGCAATCTTCTGTTCCGCATACTGCGCATGCGTCAGGCAGACGATCGTTCGGATGCCGTAACGCCGGATGATGCGGCGTAGCGGGCCGGGCTCCTGCAGCCCACCTCGGTACAAATGCCCCGCTTCAACAACGCGGAACGCACGAGGGACGAAATGATATCTCAGGTGAACCCACGCCCCCCCAACCGCAGCAGCAGCCAGAACCACGACGATGATCGCCCACCCTCGCTTGCCCACTCTATGCATGGGACGCTCCTTCTCTATTCGCGTTTTGAGTTGCCGCCGGGGTCTGCTGCGCACTGTCGTAGGGGCGGACTCGCCCGAGTTCAGCGGTCGTAGCTGGACTCGCCAGAGTTCAGACGCCACAGCGGCCTGGCAGCGGAATTCTGGCGGATCTCGCTACAGCGAGAGGAACGGAGACGGGACTCTATAAAAGCTTCTCGCCTTTCGAGTCAACCTGAGTTTGCGGCGTTCGCGCGTGGCTTGATCCCTTCCATGAGCGGGAGAGGGGGCCGGATTCAGAAGCGCGGAACCAATGAACTGGAAAGGGCACGAGCGTATCGGGCTACCCAACGGTAGCCCGTCACGGGCTGGCGTCGCCGCGGAGCGAGCCGAGAAACTCGACCAGATCCACCGCCTCTTGCGCGATGAGGTCGCGCAGAAGCAGCTCGGGCATCAGCGACTGCTGCTGCGGGACGAGTTGCTCGATCGCGTCCGCAGACACACGAATCGTCTGGTTCTGGGCGTCGCGCAGCACGACCTCGCTCGCCGTCTTCTCCACGAGAATCCCCGCATAGACCTGGCCTTCTTTCGTCGCCGCCAGGTAGCCCTGGTACTTGGGATCGATCTCCTTGGAGGGCTCGAGGATGCTCTCGAGCAGTTTCGCGCGGTCGTACTTCTTGCCGATCTCGCTCAGGTCCGGGCCGACCTCACCCCCCTCGCCGCCGATGCGGTGGCAGGTGCGGCAGGCGAGCCCAGCGCGCTCCACGAAGAGCTTCCTGCCGCGTTCGCGGTCGCCCGTCAGGGCCAGGATGTCCGCCGGCCTGGTCACACTCCCCAGGCGCTTGGGCCGTTCCGCGTCGGGCAGAAACCGCTCGAAGAGGTCGCGCACGTGCGCGGCCGGCTGTTGGGTCGCGCGCGCGACGACCTCGCGTGCCACCGGCTTCGGCAGCCGACCGGCGTCGATGGCCCGCAGCACTTGAAGCGCGGAACCCGTCGAGCCCAAGAGCCGATCGATCTGGGCCGCCTGGGTCTCGGGTGATTCTTTGTCGGCGGCACGCAGGCGTTCCAGGGCGGCGGCGGTTTCCGCGCGTGTGCGGTCGTCGGCACGCCGATCGCCGCCGCTGTCGGCCGGCAGCCGGCCGATCCAGTCGTGGATGAGCGCGAGCCCCTTCGCGTCGACCTCATTCGACCCCATGCGCGGCATGCGACCGGGTCCGAGCTTCGCCATGCGATAGAAGAGTACGGACCGGTAGGGATCGCCCGGCGCGATCACGCGCGCGTCGGCAATGTAGAAGCCTCCCTGGCCCGGCCGGATCTCGACCGCCTTGGTGTCGTCGAGATCGAGGGTGTAAAGGAACTGGAACTCGGCATTGCCGCCGCCCCACTTGCGATGGCAGTACGAGCAGTTGGCATGCAGGTAGGAGCGCGCCCGCACGTCGAGGCTCTGGCTCGCATCGTGGTAGTCGACCAGACGTGGGAGCTGAGCAGGGGGAGCCGGCAGCGGTTTCGTAAATACGCCGACGTGCTCGAGCGCCCGCAATTGGTTGTCCACGACGCCGCCGTAATCGAGATCCCGGTTCAGCTGGAGCGTGTTCACGCCGAGCAGGTACTTGGCCGCCATGTTGTGACAGACCGTGCACTCCGCACGGCTCGGGGAGTGCCAGTCCAGCTGCCGCTTGCCACCGGGCACCGAGGGGTCTCGGATGGTGTAGGTGCGGTCGAGCCCCTGCGGGTCTTCGAGCAGGTTCGCGTCGCTCTGGTCGTCATTCCAGAGATAGGTGTAGCCTCTCCAGTACTGGTCCCCGACCTCCTCGGTGCCGCTGAGCCGCTCGTTGTGCAGGATGCGAGTCTCGATGCGGCGGCGGCTGGCCGGCTGGCCCCGCTCCAGCTCGAGCGAAATCGTTTCGACCAGGACCGCACCGTCGGGGAACTTCCAGCCGCGCAGCGCTCCGGGCGCCGGCTGCGGGAACTCGATCGCCTCGTACTCGATCTGCGATGTACCGGGCAGCGCCAGGTACCACTGCTTCTGCGCGCCGTCGCACCAGGCGGGCGCCACGATCGAGTACGGGATGAGCCCGGCGGCGGGCCGGTGCTCGGCGGCCGAGGCGAAGAGCCCGGTTTCACTGAGCCGCCGCGGGAACTCCGTGCCCGCCTGAACCGCCGGGTTCGCCACGAGCTTATGGATTCCGCCGCCCATATGATCGACCAGGTAGAGCTCGCCCGCATTGTCCTCGGCGAAACCAACCAGGCGCAGCGTCGAATCGTACAGCTCCCGGTGCTCGGTGACTTTCTTGCCGTCGAAACGGAACATCCAGATGCGCCCCGTGTCGTAGTCGCCGTAGACATAAGCGTCCCGGAGCTCCGGCAACCGCGCGCCGTGATACACGAAGCCGCCGGTGATCGAGCGGAAATCGGCGTGGCTGTGCTCCACGATGGGCGAGAGGATCGGCGTCGGGCCGCGCTTGCGATCGAGGCGGAACGGGTGGCTCCCCTCGACGATGCTCCAGCCGTAGTTGCCCCCCCGTTCGATGCGGTAGATCTGCTCCCAGAGGTCCTGCCCGACGTTGCCAACCCAGAGCTGGCCCGTGGCGCGGTCGAAGCTCATCTTCCATGGTTGCCGCAGCCCATAAGCCCAGACCTCGGGCCGCGCACCGGGCACGCCCACGAACGGGTTGTCACGCGGCACGCCATAATCCTTGCCGGCGTCGGCATGATCCACGTCGATGCGCAGGATCTTGCCGGGGAACACTTCCAGGTTCTGCCCCGTCTCGTATTCGTCGGCTATGCCGCTGGAGTCGCCCGTGCCGACGTAGAGATACCCGTCCGGCCCGAATTTGAGGCAGCCGCCGTTGTGCCCGCCCGAGGGCCATTCGATGAGCACCTGCTCGCTGTCCGGATCGCACACCCGCGGGTTGTCGCGGCGCACGCGGAACCGCGACACGCGCGTGCCGAGCGGAAGCTCCTTCATCGGGTCCGTGATGTACGTGATGTAGCAGTAGCCGTTCTTGTCGAAGCGCGGATGCGGCGCGAATCCGTAAATGACCTTGCCCAGATCCAGGAACAGCTCGGCTCGGCTCACGGCGGGATCATTCGGGAACCAGTAGATCTTGCCGTATCGCTCGACGACGAACAGGGGGTCGGAGCCCGCGGCAGCGGCCATGTCGAGCGGTTCGTTGAAGTGCAGCTTCGGGAACGCGGGCTCGGTACGGTACGGAGCGGGTGGGTCGGGGGAACCCTTGACCCGAGACGTCGTCCACGGCACGCGCTTCGCCATGCCGTAGGGCTTCTCGGCGACCGGCGCGGGCACGGGATCAGCGCCGGAAGAGAGGCGGGGAAACGCGATCAGTGCGGCGAGGCCGATCCAGAGGAGCGAACGAGCGGGCATGGGCTTGGTCCCTTCGCAACATCAGCGGATTTACGGTAGTGGGTCAGTTTGAGATCCGACCCCCCCTGTCCCCTCCTTGGCACAGGGGGGACAGCGGGGTATCCGCGTCACCAGAATCCAGCGGAGCGAAATGCCCGGCAGCGACACACCCCGGCTCTCCATCGGACGTGCAATGGCAGTTCGATGTGGGACACGCTGCGGATTCTCTCTTTCAAGTGGGTCAACTGGTCAAGTTATTTTTTGACGGGCCCTACAGATCATCCCTTTGCTGTTAGAGCCCGGCCCAGGCGCGCCGGAAGAAGCCGAGCCAGTTGCCGTGCATGATCCCGCGGACGGCGTCATCGCCGTAGCCGGCACGGGACAGCAGCTCGGGCAGCCGCTGCAAGTCGTAGATCGTGTCCAGATCGTGCGGGCACTGCTCGCGGCCGAATCCGCCGTCCAGGTCGCTACCGATCCCCACGTGCCGGTCGTCGCCAGCCAGCTGGCAGACGTGATCGATGTGCTGGACGATCGCCTCGATGCCTCCCTGCACCGTGTCCGGTTTGGTTTCGCCGCGCACCCAGCCGCGGTAGATCATCCAGGCATCGAAGGCCATGCCGATCACTGCGTCGCGCCCGATCAACGCCTTGATCTGGTCGTCGTCGAGCTGGCGATCGCCGGGCACCAGGGCACGACAGTTGTGGTGGCTGGCGAGTACCGGGCCGCCGAACGCGTCGAGCGCCTCCCAGAAGCTCTGATCCGCCAGATGCGTGACGTCCAGGATCATCCCGACGCGTTCCATGGCGCGGAGCAGCGGCTTGCCCGGCGGGAAGAGTCCCCCTTCGGTCGCCGTGCCGTGCGCGTACGGACTGACGCCGTAGTGCGCCGGCCCGATGATGCGTAGGCCGGCCTCCCACCACTCCGCGACCTGCTCGGGCGCGAGCACCGAGTCCGCCCCTTCCATGCTCAGAATGAAGCCGAGCGGCGTGGTGTCCCGCGCCTCGTTCCACTGGGCGACGTGTGCGGCGAGCTCGCTCGCGTTGCGGATCCAGCGCAGCACGCCGCGCTGGCACATGACGCGGTAATAGGCGAGCTGTCCCTGCGCCGCTGCGTACGCGGCGTCCATGCTGTTGTAGCGTTGCACGCAGGGGAGCACCGGCCGCAGCGCGCGAGGGAGCAGCGTGGCGATGGACACGCCGACCTCGGCGCGACGCATTTCCGGGAAGGACACCGTATTCGCGCCCCGCGCCACGCCGGTGATCTTCCGCTCACTCTCGCGGATCGCGCCGACCGGCAGCGTCAGGTCGCGGTTCCAATCGATGGCGTTCCAGGCCAGGTCTAGGTGCGCGTCGAATAGCAGCATGCTGAGGAAGCTCCGCAAAGGAGTGGCATCAGAGGCCGGACGCGACCAAGATGGTAGCGATCTTCGCGGGCGCGGTGTACAGATTTTACGTTTCGCACAGCCCATTCAAGGGTATCAGCCGCCATGAAGCACGCTCGGGCGTCCATTCTCGTTGGCCTTGCCCTCGCCGTCGCTCTCCCTTGTTCCCGCGCAGGCCGAGTAGCCGCTGCGACCGAGACGGACGTCGTCGCCAAGCATGGCGCCGTCGTCAGCGTGGCGCTGGAAGCGTCCGAGACGGGAGTAAAAATTCTGGAACGCGGCGGCAACGCCGTGGACGCCGCCGTCGCGACCGCGCTGGCGCTCGCCGTCACTTACCCGCAGGCAGGCAACCTCGGCGGCGGCGGATTCATGATGGTGCACCACGCCCGGCTGGGTCAAACCGCCTGCGTCGAGTACCGCGAGACGGCACCGGGCGCGGCGACGCCTGAGCTCTTCAAGCAGCTCACGCCAACCAGCCGCGGCATGCTCAGCGCCGGCGTGCCCGGCACGGTCCGCGGCCTGGCACTGGCACACGCCCGGTTCGGCCGGCTGCCGTGGAAAGAACTGGTCGAGCCCTCCGTGCGGCTCGCCGAAGATGGCTTCGTGCTCGACGCGCACCAGGCGCGGGCACTCAACGGATTCGTGCAGCACGCCAGGGATTACGCCGAGGCGGTGCGGGTCTTTTCGAAACCGGACGGATCCGCCTGGGAAACGGGGGACCGCTTCGTCCAGAAGGACCTGGCCGCCACGCTGCGCGTGATCGGCGATCAGGGGCCGGACGCGTTTTACACGGGCACAATCGCCGACAAGATCGTCGCCGAGATGCAGGCGGGCGGGGGCCTTATCACCCGCGGCGATCTCGCCGCCTACCAGGCGAATATCCGCCAGCCAATCCACGGCAGCTACCGCGGCTGGGACGTTTTCGCCCCGCCCCCGCCGAGCTCCGGCGGCGTGGCGCTCGTCGAGATGCTGAATATGCTCGAGAGCTTCGATCTCGCCGCGCAGGGCCGCACGTCGGCCGCGGCCACCCATACGCTGATCGAGGTCATGCGCCGGGCCTACTTCGACCGCGCCATGGCATTGGGAGATCCGGCGTACACCGCGGTGCCGGTCGCGCGGCTGACCTCCCAAGCGTACGCCAGGCAGGAGGCAGAGACGATCGCGCCCGATCACGCCACGCCGAGCGCCGAGCTGGGCAGCGCGCTGCTGGCGGCGGCGGAGGGGGAGAACACCACGCACTTCTCGGTCGTGGACGCCGAAGGCAACGCCGTGTCGAACACCTACACCCTGCAGGACATCTACGGCTCCTACGTCGTCGTCCGCGGCGCCGGCTTCCTGCTCAACAACGAGATGACCGACTTCAACCTCCACCCCGGCCGCACCGATCGGTCGGGCGAGATCGGAACGGCGCCGAACGTGGTCGAACCCGGCAAGCGGATGCTGAGCTCCCAGACCCCCACGCTCGTGCTGCGCGACGGCAAGGTGCGGCTGGTGACCGGCAGCCCCGGCGGCCGCACCATCATCAACACCGTGCTCAACATGGTCCTGAACGTGACCGAGTTCGGCATGACCGTGCGCGACGCGGTCGACGCACCCCGCATGCACCAGCAATGGTTCCCCGATGTTACTCGCATCGAGGCGGGACGGGTGTCCGATACGACCCGCACCGAGCTCGAAGCGTTGGGGCACCACTTCGAGGTTGCCCCGCGTCTGGGCGACGCGCACTCGATCTGGATCGATCCGCAGACCGGCCTGCGCCACGGCGCGGCGGACCGCCGCATTCGCGGCAGCGCGGCGGGATACTGAGAGGGTCGAGAGTCCAGCGTCGAGGGTCCAGAGCCCACAGGAAGGCAGAGGGCGCCGAGCCAGAACAGAATCCAGAGTCGCGAACCGGAATGTTGTTCGGCGCGGGTCTCCCGACCCCTTGTTCGGCGCGGGTCTCCCGACCCCTTGTTCGGCGCGGGTCTCCCGACCCCTTGTTCGGCGCGGGTCTCCCGACCCCGCCGTGCCAGACCGAACGTC